>CAYLVC010000077.1:0-11250 GCA_964387005.1 uncultured Dehalococcoidales bacterium
TAGATCGGCTCATGCTGTCCTGGGTGCCATATTGCTTTAACAACTCCTGGAAGGATTTACTACTGTACTGAACCCCATGGTCAATGTGAAAGATGGTGCCGGCTCCTCTCCCACTTGTGTTTACAAGGGCGTTGGATAGAGCTCTTTTTTAACAGTTCGGTGTCCGCAGTTTTACTGACGGAGTAACCGATCACTTCTTTATTATAGAGATCCAGCACAATCGCCAGATAGACCCAGCCCAGGCAGGTCTTAATATACGTAATGTCACCCACCCAGATTTGGTTCGATCTTTGAGGCTGGAAGTGCTGCTGGACTACATTCTCAAAGTAATTCCCGGTGACTTTGCCTTTCCTGGTTGGCTTATATTAGACCGTGCTCACGGGATAAAAGCCGTTTTCCCGCATTATTCTGCGGACCTTATGTTCTGATTAGATCCAACCTTCCTGGGCTAGTGCCTGCTGCATCTTGCTATATCCATAGACCCGATTGGAGGCTTCAAACACTTTCCAATCGACTAATTTCAAACTGAATTCTTAACATTATAAAACTTGACATTAGGTTTCATTTAGCGATATAATTATTATCTATTACGTAATGATTCCTTTGAATAATTCCCAGATTCAAAATATCCTGCGAATCCGTATTTTCAATTGAGTAATCGTAGAAGGTTTGTAGATAACCTAATTTAAAGTAAAAAGAGGGCTGTATGATTGAGACTAAAGATGATTGATTCAGTTGTTCACTCAGTGTGCAAGTATTATTGGTCGACCAGTTTAGCGAATTATCAAGGTGAATTACCATGGAATTGATTGAGTATAAAACATAAAGTATGAGAGAGAATTTTACATAACCAGCGACTGGCAAGATGCCCAGGTCTCTATCCCAGACTTTCTTAATCTGAAATCGTTCTGTAAGCTGGCTGAAGACAGTCTCAATGCGATAACGAATGTGATTAATCAGCCTGCTCCTTATCAATCCCGGAATTCATTAGTTCTCCTCCCTGTATGCTGGGATTAAATTCAGATAATCCGGAAAGTTTTTAATAGTACCCTGGAGATATTATTGAAAGGAGAAAGTAAAGAAAATATGAATATCGTGAAAGAACGGCTGATCGACATTTTCGGTAAAGAAAATGTTCTGGTTAAGCCGGATGCCCTCGCATCATATTCGAAAAATGAGGGATTTATTCCGGGAATTCAACCTGAATACGTCGTACGTGCGCAAAATGCCAACCAAGTGGCGGCGGTTGTCAAGTGGGCCAATGAGACCGGTACCCCACTGGTACCCGTAAGTTCCGGCGGCAAACACCGCAAGGGAGGTGCTGTCCCCTCGGTGCCTCAGGCAGTCATGGTTGACATGAGCGGCATGAAAAAGATTTATAGCATCAACAAAGTATTCAGAATGGTAGTCCTTGAACCCGGCGTAACTTATGCCGAGTTGCAGGAAGCCTTAAAAAAAGAGGGATTGATGCTGGATACTTCTCTTGCTCCCAGGGCTGAGAAGTCCGCGATCACGAGCGTACTTGAATCAGAACCACGGCTGAATCCCAACATGCAATGGGCTTCAAGCGATCCTCTGCGTTGCACAGAGGTTGTCTGGGGAGATGGGACATTGATGCGCACCGGCGAACTGGCCGCATCTGCGCCGAATTTACCGGGTCCGGAGGCGGTGGCTGCTGAACAGGCAAATCATAGCTGGCAGTCATCACAGAACGGGCCTGAATTGGTAGACTTTTACAGGCTCCTTACCAGTGCTCAAGGCACAATGGGCATCGTCACTTTAGCCTCTCTAAAATGTGCCATTCTTCCGGAAATACACAACATGCATCTGATGCCTTCTGACGATCTGAACAAGATCATTGATTTTATGTACAATATGGTTCACCTGCGTTTCGGGGATTCCCTGTTCATGATGAACGGTTTTGCGTTCGCTTCTCTGATGGGAAAAACTCCCGAAGATATTAAGGCGCTTCAGAAAGAGATACCGGCTTGGATCGGTTTCGCAAGCGCCGCCAGCCGACCTCCGCTCCCCGAGAAAAGAGTCTACGCCCACGAAACCGGCATCGTAAAGTGCGCGCAAAAAGCGGGAGTTCAGGCTCTCTCTGCTCTTGGCGGCTTTGCTGCTAAGGATGTCCTTGAAAGAGCCTTTACTCAATGCAGCGGAAAATATTGGAAGGATACGTTTAAAGGCTCTGCCGCAGAAATATTCTTCCTTTCCACCATGGATAAGGTACCGTTTTTCGTCAACAAAATGTATGAACTGGCAGCCAGAGAAGGTTACTCGGCAGCGGATATCGGTGTTTACGTTCAACCCAAGCACCAGGGCGTCAATTGCCATCTTGAGTTCATACTGCCCTATAATTCTGAAAGCGCCAAAGAAGTCTCTATGACCAGGACGCTATTTGAAAAGGCAAGTCGTGCGTTTTCAGACATGGGTGCGTATTATTCCCGGCCTTATGGCGAGTGGTCAAGGATGCAAATCAACAAGGATGCCGTAGCAGAGGATACTCTTAAGAAGCTAAAAGGGATTTTTGACCCGAATCACATATTGAATCCCGGCAAACTTACTGCTTAATAAGAAAGGAGATGAAAGATGGCGTTATCTGATTATAAACCCATGATGGAGCGGTGTAGTAACTGCTCATTTTGTAAATGGATCCCCTTCGATAAGATGAAAAGTGTCCGTTTTGCTGCAAACTGTCCAAGTTCGACATACTACGGATTTAATACATACTCCGCCAGAGGACGTTTTCAGATGGGGTTAGCGGTAGTCAATAAAGAACTAGAGTATACGGACAAGATGGCTGAGATAACCCGTGAGTGTTTGGCTTGCGGGGCATGTGATGTTTCCTGCAAGGTGTGCAGGTACAACCTGGAGCTTCTGGATCACAACATCGAACTGAAATCAGATGCTCTAAAAGCAGGCAAAAATTCACCGGTTCAGAAGAAGCTGATGGACAGCCTGAAAAACGAGCAGACCATGATCTCCGGTAAGAAAAAAATGGATAGGGCCAAGTGGTCAGACGGCCTGTCCGTCAAAGACGTATTCAAAGACAAGGCGGAGGTGCTTTTCTTCCCGGGCTGCCAGTACAGCTATGATAAAAAGCTCCAGCCCATCGCCAGAGATACAGTAAAGCTGCTTCAGAAGGCCGGGGCTGATATCGGTATTATGGGTGCTGCTGATGCCTGTTGTGCCGGCAGGGCTTATCAAATGGGATTGTTTGATGAATATACAGACAGAGCCGAAAAAAATATCAAGGCTATAAAGACCGCGGGAGTAAAGCTCGTGGTAACCCCCTGCTCGGACTGCTATCATGCGTTTAAGAGGCTTTACCCCAAACTTGGCCTTAACGTTGAAGTCCTGCACGTTGTGGAATACCTGGACAGGCTCATCAGCGAAGGCAAATTGAAATTCCAGAAAAAACTGGATATGACTGTAACCTATCACGATCCCTGCCACCTCGGCAGACAGGGAGAGCCTTATGTTGCCTGGTCAGGCGAGGAGAAAAAAATTCTAAATCAGATACATACCTGGGAGCCGAGGCGCCCCCGGTATAACGGCGCTCACGGTATCTATGACGCTCCCCGCAATATCCTGAAAGCTATACCTGGCATAAGGCTTGAGGAAATGGAAAGAATACGGGAGTACTCCTGGTGTTGCGGTGCCGGCGGCGGATGCAGCGAGATAAGTCCTGAGTTTTCCGACTGGACAGCCACCGAAAGAATCGAGGAAGCCAAAGCCACCGGAGCTAATACACTCGTTACCGCTTGTCCGTGGTGCAAAAACAACTTTTTAAGTGCCACAGACGAAAACGGAAACGGCATTAAGGTTCTGGATATCATTGAACTCGTGCTTATGGCGATTTAAAGGAGGAAAAGATGGCACTTTCAAGAGAAATATACGAAGCACTTGAAGCAATCGTTGGTAAAAGGAATATTTCGGAAGACCCGGGCGTGCTGGAAACTTACCGGTGCGCTGCGGCACAATCCTCAGCTCATTATGGCCCTTACGGCCACCGGACTCCAACACCCCAGGCCGTATTAATGCCGGGAAGCACCAAGGAGGTACAAGGCATCCTCCGTCTCTGCAATAAATACAAGCTAAAGTATAAGGCATCCACCACTTTCTGGTCTTCCCACGGGTATATCGGGGATGATTATGCAATCCAGATTGATATGCGCCGTATGGGTAAGTTCGAAATCGATCCTAAAAACATGATTATGACAGTAGAACCCAATGTAATTGCGGCTACAGCTCAGGCTGAGGCCATGAAATACGGTTTAATCTGTAATGTCCCCGGAGTCGGATGCAGCAGCTCGATGGTGGCTAATGTCTCCGGCTGGGGAGGCCCCGGTCCCCACTCGATTTTCATGGGTGCCGCTACAGAAAACCTGTTGTGCGCCGAGTGGGTGTTTCCAAACGGAGATATTCTTGTCTCCGGAAGCGCCGGTTCAGGCGCCGGATGGTTTTCCGACGAAGGGCCGGGTCCTGCACCGCGCGCTCTGTTCCGGGGCGGTACTGGGACAAGAGGTGAAATGGGTATCTGTACCAGGATTTCTTTTAAATTGTCCCCCTGGCCCGGGCCGACTTATTTGCCTACCGAGGGGCCTGTGCCGGCGTATCGGGCAAAACTGCCGGATAACTTCAAGGCGTACGCTCTTTGCTTCCCGGACTGGAACCGGTGGGCGCAGGCAATGATAATGCTCTGCGACTCTGAAACAGTTTACATCGGCCACCGCCAATTCTCAATGTTCGGGCGCGACATCAAAGCCGCCATGCTGGAAATACTTAACGATCCCGATAAAGAGCTTTGCGATATTCCGACACTGCTTAAAGATCCCAAAGTACAGAAAACCACCGAATCCCTGAAAATCGAGATGTACGTTATCATTGCCGGTATGACGCCCGAAGATATGGAATGGAAAGAGGCAGCTATCGATAAAATTCTTGAGATGAACGGTGGCTGGAAGGATGAAAGATGCCTGCAACCGGATATGGAGGAATGGCTGAAGACATACTTCATCCGCCTGGGACATAAGAACCTGAACTATGCCTTGTGCGGCTCCTATGAAGGCCATTTTGGTCTCAAGGTCGGTAACTTGATACATTCCGCTACTATCTGCGAAGAAGCCTTTGCTTTGAAAAAGGAATGGGAAAAGAAGGGAACCTTTATGGCCGCGGTCGGAGGTGACGCCAGCATGGGAGGTCTGAGTACCGTGGGTGGTGGCGGCGGCTCGATGATGTGGGAGTTCTTCGCCCACTTTGATGCTTATGAAAAGGATTCAATCTCAGGCCTCTGTAATTATATCACCGAAGTTTCTGAAAAGTTTCAGAAAGAGAAGCAAGTGGGACACGATTTCTGCAGGGTCACCGAACTGTGTCGGAAAAAGGACGGCTACTCATATTCCGATGAAGAGCTTTATGCCATTTTTCGCGATAGGCCCCAGCCCGCGCCCTACATTTACCAATGGAAAATCCGTGAGGCATTTAACCCCAACCATTTAGGGGGCAGCTATTATCCAGTACTGGACCCAAAGGCGCTAAAGAAATAAGTAACTAACAGGAAAAGGGGTGTTTCTATTTCCAAAATAGAAACACCCCTTTTTAATATGCGCGGCATGAACAATAACCCGGCGGTGAAAGACCGCTATAGGCTTGGCAGCAGGAACTATTAGCCAAGAGCAAGGGTGTCCATCGTGAGGTGGAATCTGAAAGAAGCTGGAGGCAAAAACCCGGAAATCCAGAAAGTCACTGATGAAATGAAGCGCGAATTCCAGTTCATATTAGCCGGAATGACGCCGTGGGATATCGAATGGCAGGAAAAGGCCCTGGACCAGATTCTTACTGAGACGGGGGGATGGAAAGTCAATGCCATGATGGGCCCGGAGATCGCCAGTTGGGTCATGACCTATTAACTGAGATTGGGACACAAGAACCTCAATCTGGCATTTGCCGGAGGTTATGAAGGCGGTTTCGGGTTCTTTGGTCCGATCGTTGTCGATAATACGATGCGCAGTTTAAGATCCTTGTTAGAAGATTCCTGCATTACAGGGTAAAAATCTTTTTTATGTTGCTTCATTAAACGCATTGAGGTAAATGAGGAAAATGCCAAGGTAGTGTATACTCTATTTCCTGAAGACCCGCCGACTGAGATTGTGGGAGTTTTACCTTTTGTATACGACAGTCCACCAACTTTGACTATACCTAGAACTAATCCTCTTTTTAAGAATCGGTTTGCTTCAATTGAAATCTTTTCGATGAGTTTCCCCTGGAATGATTGATGTATATCTTCAACGTTGGAATGGCGTAGTAATGCAAGGCTTTAAGATAAGGTTAATTTCTGAATTGTTTTTTTCGGAACTCAATTTCTTTAAGCGCCCATAGATTTTGCTCGGAATTTAGATTTCGAGCCTTATTAACTTTCGACCATTATTTATATGTAGTCTCCTACGCGAATCCGGTAAAAATCAACCTCTCCTTGCAGTTTCTTGACTCCATAAGGGCGAGGATTTTGGGATAATTGCTCAATTGCCTCATGGATCCGTTGTCTGATTGGATTTGTAAGGTTGCGAAGATGATGATGGGCTGAATTAGTTATTTTAATCTGATACACCGGCTATAATTAGTCCTTTTTCAGTCGGTTGCTGGAATTATATGGCGACCCCGATATTAGGTAGAATTAGCTGGTACAGAATCAGGCTTTCTCAGGTTTTGCGAATGATCCTCCCATGACATTACGGGTTCTTGATTTCCTGCTGCCTAGTTAATCTCGGCGATATCTTCCAGGTCTTCCAGTCGTTCTATCAAGGCATTATATTCATTTACTCCCATCAGGACGGCTTTCGCCCGGCTGCCGGATATGATAGTATATGGCTGCCCGCCCCTGCTGACTTCATCAACCAGTTGAGTGAGTTTCGGTCTGACTTCCGCAATACCGATGGTCTTAATTTTCTCCATCCACCCCCCCCTCCTTAATGTCCATGTTTAACTCTGTGTTAATATTTGTCAAGAAAAAATACTCAAGGTGAATCTACTATAGATCACGAATATTATTTGAAGATATCCCACCGGTTTTTTGCATGAGATTTTTCGTTAGCTTTGGGATAATTGTGAGCAACTCCTCAATTTCTACATCGTTAAGGCAAGATAAAGCCTCGTGAGACATTTCTATAGTATGAGGAAAAACATTTCTAAGAAAATCCAGTCCTTCTTTTGTTATTCTGATTGTATTTATTCGTCTATCCTGGTTATCAAGACATCTAAGTACAAATCCCTTTTTTACAAGATTATCGATCGAAATTGTCACAGCCTGTTTAGTACGGTCCGTCTGTTGTGCAATGATTTGTTGAGAAACACCATCTGGATATTTGAGCAAGATTTGTAGTATTGATAACCCAGTCCGGCTGACACCTTTATCCTCGGCTTTTAGACTTGTGTATTTGTTTAAAACATCAGCACAACGAAGAAGCCAGAAAAACGAACGGACACGTGGAAATTTTCTTGCATTATCAATATATTGTGCCAGTATTTGATAGTTATTAGCAGGTTCTTTTCTCATTGTTTTCTCTTTCATAGTACTGATTTTAGGGTAATCCAGGTTAGAAATCCAGTATTGTTGTCAATATTACTATCTAATTAGTTAATAGTCTAGTGCTGGACTGTCAAACTATTGACTATATTTCTAGAGTATGCTAAAAATAAGCGAACCGGTAAGATCTATCTTTTGAAAAACAGAATTGGCAGCGGTGACATCCTGGAGTGGGAGAATCCAAGAATATGGATTTTGAGAAACCTGAACTGTATTGAGAATATCGTTAAACGGAGGACGAATATGGCAAGTAGAAACAAGGATATCCTCAACGCAAAACTGAATAAAACAGTCATTAAATCGCTTGGACAATGCTCTTTTGCCTCCCACGGAGATCCTTCAGCTGTTGATGTCAAAGACGGTAAAATACTCAGGATAAGGCCACTTCACTACGAAGACAAATACTCTTTTGAAGAGATGAGACCCTGGAAGATAGCGAAAGACGGAGTTTCTTTTGAACCGCTTATGAAATCCGTTCCAGCTCCATATCAACTTGCTTATAAGAAGCGGGTTTATTCGCTCAACCGCATAAAATATCCCTTAAAAAGAGTTGATTGGGATCCCAATGGTGAGCGAAATCCCCAGAATAGAGGAATCAGCAAATATAAAAGAATTTCCTGGAATGAGGCTACCGATATTATTGCCAGTGAAATTAAGCGATTAATTGCTAAACATGGACCGCTATCCATAATGTGCCACGGAGATGGGCATGGTGAGACCAAAACCATTCATGGTCCTCACAGTTGCCAGATGTTACTGATGGCACTTTTAGGCGGATATACCCAGGCCGTCAGAAATCCGGATAGCTGGGAAGGCTGGACATGGGGAGCTGGACACGTGTGGGGCGGTTCAGCGCAATGCGGGTTGATGACTCCCTCTAACAATCTATTGAACGATGTTACGCAGCATACTGAAATCCTTATTCACATAGGCTCCGATCTTGAAACTACACCCTGGGGATTTAGTGGTCAGTTCCCCAGCCGAGTACTTTATTACTGGACCCGGATCGGCAAAAAACAGGTTTTCATCAGTCCAGACCTCAATTATTCAGGGGCGATACATGCCGATAAATGGATTCCCATATTACCCAATACCGATGCAGCTTTGCTCCTGGCCATCGCCTATACCTGGATCAGCGAGGGGACTTATGATAAGGAATATGTCAAAACCCATGTGGTAGGGTTTGATAAGTTCGCGGATTATGTTCTGGGTAAGGAAGACGGAACACCCAGGACGCCGGAATGGGCTTCCGGAAAATGCGGAGTCACTACCTGGACTATTAAAGCCTTAGCCAGGGAATGGGCAAAAAAAGTTACCTCTACCATTCATTATTATGGCGGATCCTATATTCGAGGGCCTTATTCCCATGAACCAGCCAGGCTGGAAGTCTGTCTGCTGGGTATGCAGGGATTAGGGAAACCTGGGATTCATCAATATCACAAAATGGGAGGTGGTGGTGGATCACAGGGTTTTCATGATCTGCCTCGACCGGTAAAAGGACCCTTTATCAAGGGGAAGGCCGGAAATGTTGAATTATGGACAGGTTGGAGGCAACTGGTTCTTTCCAGGCAAATAATCCCCAAGACACTGGTTCATCATGCTATTCTTAAACCGCCGGTTCATACCTGGGGGAGCACACTGCTTTTCTATCCGATAGATGATCAATACAAAAGATATGATTATCCAATTTCCAAAGAAGAAGGGGGAACGGAAATCCATATGATCTGGATGGATAATCCCTGCCGCACTACCTGTTGGAATGGTGGATACATGTCAATAGATGCTTTTAGAAGTCCCAAAATCGAAACCCTGGTCATCCAGCATCCCTGGATGGAAAATGATACTGTCTTTGCCGATATTATACTACCCATAAATACCAAAATTGAAGAAGAGGATATCGGATCACTTAACATCGGGGCGCCTCTCAAAGGTCTGACCATTGAGGAGCAGGCTATTGAGCCGGTTGGCGAATCTCTCAGCGACTATGAAGCTGTCGGTGAAGTCGCGAAAAAGTTAGGCCTGTATGAAAAATATACTGGCGGTCTTACCGTTAAGGAGAAGATGGAGCAAGGTTTTAAAGGCCTGGGTTTTGAGAAGCTGGTTAGTTGGGAAACCCTTAAAAATAATGGATATTATATTATCCCTACTGCTGAAAACTGGGAAGCAATACCAGCGGGTCTAAGACTTTTCTATGAAGATCCGGAGAAAAATCCCCTTGAGACTCCCACGGGCAAACTCGAGTTCTACTCTGAAAAGCTGGCTAAATACTTCCCTGACGATAAGGAGAGACCGCCGGTACCTCATTGGGTAGAGAAAGGGATTACCCATGATGAAAGACTTTCCAGCACAAGGGCTAAAATGTTCCCTCTCTTACTCGTTTCCAACCATCCCAGGTGGAGAACCCACGCTCAGAATGATGATATCACCTGGACCCGTGAAATACCTACCTGTAAAGTGAAGGGTTGGGATAACTATATGTATGAGCCAGTTTGGATTAACCCGAAAGATGCTGAGAAGAAAGACATTAAGAATGGAGATATTGTTAAAATATTCAATGAGAGAGGCTCTGTACTGGGTGGAGCGATAGTATGGGAAAGAATAATGCCCGGAGTAGTCTATCAGGATCATGGCGCCAGGGCAGATATAATTCATGCCGGACCTGATGGGTATATCGATCGAGGGGGAGCTAACAACCTGATATCCCCGGAAATGGGAATTTCCCAGAACTGCTGGGGCATGGCTACCAGTGGCTATCTGGTGGATATAGCCAGAGTGAGTATGGCTGAAATGGAATCCTTGAAAAAGCAGTATCCTGAAGCCTTTGAAAGAAAATACAATCCGGGTTCCGGCTTGTGCTTTGATGCCTGGGTAGAAGGAGAAATGGAATAATGATTATTATTCAACTTTGTTGGATATGTTCTAACGGTCAGTCAAGGCACGTTTAAAAGCGGCCTCTCAGGCAGGTAATCAAAGCTTATTTTAGATCATCTGAAGAAACACAGCCAACTCTCAAACATCGCCTCGGCGTTTCGTGATGGTGCTTATTTTTGTTCCTTAAATAAGACGGGTATTCCGAGACATACTCAATCTCCGGGATGTCGTAAAAACGAGTAGCTCAGTTTGCGGGTGTTTCAAGGGTTGGTAAGGTTATAGTTTGCCTTCAGGCATATAAATGTATTATCGTTAAGGATATATTGAATACCTCGTATGTTCATACCGGAAGACTGGAAGAAACAGGATGCCAATAACCACGCGAGTGTTGAAAGGTGGGGTCTTTGCGTAGCACTACTACGATTAATAGCAAAAGTAAATTGGTAAGCAAGTTATAATGTGAACGATCAATAATAATAATTCATGATGTAAACAACATGAATAAACGGTAAAAGTAGGAGTAAAGATGGATAAAGATATGGTAGAACTTGAATTGCTTAATCCTCTAGGCGAGATTGAACCCCCCAGAACATATTCTCTGGCACCGCGTGTCGGCGATCTAGCTGGCAAAAGAGTGGGCTTGTACTGGAACGGTAAACCCGGGATCGATAACTTCTTCGCTGTGATAGAAGAAAACCTGAAAAAGAGATTCTCAAACGTGACTACCACGCTTTTGCGGGGAGCGATGGAAATCACCGATAAAGACATGCAGACCTGGGCCTCACAAATAG
>CAYLVC010000078.1:0-3312 GCA_964387005.1 uncultured Dehalococcoidales bacterium
CCCAGTTCGCCTGCCAGGGAGATGGTCTTGGCGGCCAGCACATCAACCACAGCCTTCTGAAAACTGGCCGCGGCGTCATATTTTGAGGGCAGCCCGTTCCGGCAGTCATCTTCCAGGGATATTTTGCCCCCTTCAACCAGCCGCAGTAAAGCTGTCTTGATTCCGCTGAAGCTGAAATCGTTGCTGCCTTCCAACCAGGCATGCGGCAGCCTGACCAGAGCCTTACCCTTTTCGGCGGCCTGTTGAATCACCGGCCCGCCGGGATAGCCCAGACCCAGAATTCTGGCGGCCTTATCAAAGGCCTCGCCGGCTGCATCGTCCCTGGAGCGCCCCAGGAGAGTATAATCCCCGTGCTTCTTCATCAGGATAAGGTCGCTGTGCCCGCCTGAGACAATCAGGCAGATCACCGGAAAACTGATAGTCTGGCTGGTCAGCCAGTTGGCGTAGATATGGCCTTCCAGGTGATTGACGCCGATGAGCGGCAGCTTTCTGGCCAGTGCAATAGCCTTGGCGGTATTGACACCCACCAGCAAAGACCCCGCCAGCCCGGGGCCGCGGGTTACAGCCACGGCATCCAGGTCCTGCCAGCTGACCCCGGCTTCCGCCATTGCCTCCCGGATAACGGGTACAACAGAGAGCATATGCTGCCTGGATGCCACCTCAGGTACCACTCCCCCGTAGCGAGCATGTATTTCCACCTGGGAGGAGATCTTGTTGGAAAGCACCACCGCACCGTTTTCCACTACGCTGGCAGCGGTTTCATCGCAGGATGATTCGATCCCCAGAATTTTCATTACTAAAATTATAACATATTCTCTTTTTAAAATTGACCGCACGCTCAAAGTAGCATATAATTACAATGTAACCTGGTGGTTATCCTCCAGGTACCTGGGTAGAGGACGGGAAAAGTGCGCGAAGCGTGCGGCATTTTCGGAGTGTACGCCCCAGGTGAAGATGTAGCCCGGATTACTTTCTTCGCCTTGTTTGCTCTCCAGCACCGCGGCCAGGAAAGCGCTGGCATCGCTACCTCCGATGGTAAGAAAATTCAGGTCTATGCCCGTATGGGGCTGGTTTCGCAGGTATTCAGCGAAGAATCCCTGAGCCAGCTTGCCGGGGATATCGCTATAGGTCATAACCGCTACTCCACTACCGGATCTTCCCGTATTTGCAACGCCCAGCCTATCGTCGTTGGTTCCGGCGAGAACATCATTGCCGTAGCTCATAACGGCAATATCGTGAACTCCGACCGCCTCAGCAAAGAGCTCAGAGAGATGGGCTATATCTTCAACAGTTCCACTGATTCCGAGGTCATTGCCAACCTCATACATTCAGCACCGGGCCAGGACTGGCTGGAAAAAATACGTTATGCCATGCGGCGTATCCAGGGCGCCTACTCCCTGGTTATTCTGACCAGAGACAAGCTTTTTGCGGTGCGTGATCCTTTTGGCGTCCGTCCCCTCTGCCTGGGCAAGATCAACGGTCACTGGGTAGTAGCTTCCGAAAGCTGCGCCCTCGACCATATCGGCGCTCTCTTCGTGCGTGAGATCGATCCGGGAGAAATCGTAGAGATAGATTCTTCCAGCGCCAGGAGCTATCATGAGATCATTGAAAAGAAAGCCACCTGCATCTTTGAATATATCTATTTTGCCCGTCCGGACAGTATTATTGACGGCCGCCTGGTCTACCTTGCCCGCCAGTCAATGGGCGCCCGGCTGGCTGAGGAATATCCGGTTGAGGCCGACCTGGTACTGGGAGTCCCGGATTCAGCCACTGTAGCCGGCATCGGCTACGCCCTGCATTCCGGTATTCCTCACGCTGAAGCCCTGGTTAAAAACCGCTACGTCGGACGGACTTTTATTGCCCCCGACCAGCGTATGAGGGACCTGGGAGTCAAGTTGAAATTCAATCCCCTTCCTGAACTTCTGCATGAAAAAAGGGTGGTTCTGGTGGATGACAGCATCGTACGCGGCACCACCACACCCAAAGTAATCAATCTGCTGCGGAAAGCCGGGGCTACAGAGGTGCATATGCGAGTCTGCGCTCCTCCCCTCCGCTATCCCTGTTTCTTCGGAGTGGATATGGCTTCACGCTGGGAGCTGATCGCTGCCAACAAGTCGCTGGAGGGAGTCAGGCAGTTTATCGGCGCCGACACCCTGGGGTATATCAGCCTCGAAGGCCTTTTCAGGTCTATCGGTCTGCCGGCGGATAATTTCTGCACGGCCTGTTTTACCGGCGAATATCCGATCCCTGTCCAGCTCGAGATGGATAAACTCGCCCTGGAAGCCAGACCCTGACCTTCGGATAAAACAGTACCGTTTACCGGCGACAATCCGGTTTGACCGCAAAAAGGATCGATAAAAAGCCGGTTGCCTTCCCGGGTTGTCATACTTTAGCGCCGGTTCCTCCTTTTCAAAAATTATTTGTGTTACAATAATTTCCGGGTAATATTATTGCCTGTTCCAAATCGATTAATTCAGTTTTTAGGGGAGATAGAGAATGGATAAGTTGACCTACGCTGACGCCGGAGTGGATATCGATGCCGGAATGAAGCTGAAAAAGATAATCGGCCGTTTAGCCCAGCCAACCTTCGGACCGGAGGTCCTGCGCGGCATAGGCTTCTTCGGCGGTCTGTACGAGCTGAAAGGCTACCATCAGCCCGTGCTGGTCTCGCATGTCGACGGCGTAGGCACCAAGATGAAAATCGCCATTGCCCTGGACAAGCACGATACCATCGGCATTGACATCGTTAACCACTGCGTCAATGATATTTTTGTCGGCGGTGCGGCGCCCCTTTTCTTCCAGGACTATATCGCTATGGGTAAACTCAACCCTGGCCGGGTTGAAGCTGTTATACAGGGACTGGTTACGGCCTGCCGGGACGCAGGCTGCGCCCTGATCGGCGGCGAAACCCCGGAAATGCCCGGGATATACGCCGAAGAAGACTACGACCTGGTTGGATTCATCGTGGGAGTGGTGGAAAAAGATCAGATCAAACTGGGCGATGATGTGAAAAGCGGGGATGTGGTGCTGGGTCTGCCCTCCAGCGGGCCTCATACCAACGGCTATTCGCTCATACGGCGTATTTTCGGCATCGATCCGCAGGTATTGAAGACCCATTATGCGGAACTGGGAACCACGCTGGGACTGGCCCTCCTGGAGCCCCACCGCTGTTATTATAACCAGCTTAAATCCCTCATGCCCTCGATTAAAGCCCTGGCCCATATCACCGGCGGCAGCTTCTATAAGAATATTCCCCGCGTCCTGCCGGAAGGACTGGCGGTACGCCTTGACAGGCAGGCCTGGACGGTGCCA
>CAYLVC010000078.1:3412-11232 GCA_964387005.1 uncultured Dehalococcoidales bacterium
TGCTTCCATGGCTGTCCGTCTAAGAATAAAAGAGGAGCATTAAAACTATGATGTTGAGCAGTGGGACGGCAAAGAAGTCTGATTTTCCGGAAAAATGGGGAGAAATGACTCCGGAGCAGAAGCGCCAGTGGAAAATGAACAATTTTCAAAGTGGAGAGGGTATCAAATTCATCAGTCCTGAGGCTAAAGCTGCCTATCAAAAAAGGGCCAAAAGATTGGTGGACGCCTACAACGTCGAGGAGCCGGACCAGGTGCCGGTCAGTTTGCCCGTGGGCAATCTGCCCTTTTCCCTCTATGGTGTAAGCCAGCGCACCGCAATGTATGACTACGAACAGGCGGTATCAGCCTGTAAAAAATTCAATGAAGCCTATTCAGCCGAGCTGGAATATTTTGCCAGCCCATTCGTTACGGCCGCCAGGGTACTGGATATACTCGACTACAAACTATATGCCTGGCCGGGACACGGTCTGCCCATGAACGCCCCCAGCGTCCAGTTTGTTGAAAACGAATACATGACGGCTGAGGAGTATGACGACCTGATAGACGATCCTTCCGATTTCTGGTTCAGGACCTACCTGCCGCGCGTCTTTGGCGCCTTCGAACCTTTCAGGCTGTTCAGCTCTCCCACCAGCATGGTCGAAGTTGTCTCTGTCGGTCAGCTGGGCGTCCTGTCAGCCCCGCCCGTGCAGGATACCCTGGTAAAGATGATAGAGGTGGGGCGGGAATACCAGAGGATGATGCAGGTCCTGGGCCCTTACGGCGGGCGCGGGGCAGCCAGTGGTTTCACGGCAGGAATGGGCGGTTGTTTTGCCAAGGCCCCCTTCGATACCCTGGGCGATACCCTGAGAGGAACTGCCCCACTAATGAAGGATATGTACCGCCGGCCGGACAAAGTACTGGCCGCCTGCGACAAGCTGGCTGATCTGACCATCAAGGCTGTCCTGCGCTCTCCCGGCATTCACCGCGGCGTAATAGTGATGTACCCCCTGCATAAGGGGGCCGACGGCTGGATGTCCCAGCAGCAGTTCGAAAAATTTTACTGGCCGTCTTTGAAAAAGGTCATGGATGCTTTCATCAACGAGGGCCTGACCCAGTACCTCTTCGCCGAAGGCAGTTTCAATAACCGTCTGGAACATTTCACCGGATTCCCCAAAGGCTTTGTTACCTGGCTGTTCGACCAGACCGATATGACCAGGGCCAAAAAGATCCTGGGCGACAAATACTGCATCCAGGGCAACGTACCCTCCTCCCTGATGGTGACCGGTTCACCCCAGGCTGTAAAAGAGTACTGCCGCAAACTGATTGAAGTCTGCGGGAAAGGCGGGGGCTACGTCCTCTCGGCCGGGGCTATCGCCGATAATCCTAAAATGGAAAACCTGCGCGCCATGCTGGCCGCAGTGAAAGAATACGGCGTATATAAAAAGTAGTCTTATGAGCGCAAGACGTCTTTCAAAAGCTATTCAAATAGGTGATGTCGCGGTCGGCGGCGGGGCGCCCATTGTAGTACAGTCCATGACCAAGACCGATACGCGCGATGCTGCGTCCACTATTGCACAGATCAAAGAGCTGGAAGAAAGCGGCTGCGAAATAATCCGCGTGGCTGTCCCGGATATGGAAGCCGCCCTGGCCATAAAAGAGATTAAAAAAGGCATCCGCATCCCCCTGGTAGCCGACATTCATTTTGATTACCGCCTGGCTCTGGCTGCCCTGAAGGCCGGGGCCGACTGCCTGCGGCTGAACCCGGGCAACATCCGCGAGGCGGAGAAGGTCAAAGAAATCGTCCGGGCTGCCAAAGAAAGGTCCACCCCCATCCGCATCGGGGTCAACCTGGGAAGCCTGCCGCCGCCTTCAGCCGCCGGTCTGACTATCCCTCAGAGAATGGTTGAAGCCGCACTGCATCATATCCGCATCCTGGAAGACCTGGACTTCGACCTGATCAAGGTCTCTTTAAAAGCCTTTGATGTACCCACCACCCTTCAGGCCTACCGTGAAATCGCGGGCAGGATTCCCTATCCCCTGCATGTCGGCATTACCGAAGCCGGTACTCCCCGGCAGGGCATGATACGCAGCGCAGTCGGCATCGGCATCCTGCTGCACGAAGGCCTGGGTGATACGCTGCGGGTTTCCCTGACCGGGCCTCCCCTGGATGAGGTCTTTGCCGCCTACGAAATCCTTAAAAGCCTCTGCCTGCGGGAGCATGGCCCCACTCTGGTCAGCTGCCCCACCTGCGGACGGACCGAGGTGGACCTGGTACCCCTGGCCCAGGCACTGGAAGGACAACTTCTAAAAATTAAAAAACCACTTAAAGTAGCCCTAATGGGCTGCGTGGTCAACGGCCCCGGCGAAGCCAGGGATGCCGACATCGGCGCTGCCTGCGGAAAAGGCAAAGCCGTGCTCTTCAAAAAAGGCCTCCAGCTCCGCACCATCGAAGAAAAAGATATCCTCTCCGAGCTGATGAAAGAAATCGAGAATATGTAAATTAAAAGACGGTCAGGCCAACATCCTGGCAAATCGGGAAAGTCAGCTACTATCCCCACTACCCCGGCAGGGTAAAACTGACGGCCGTGCCTTTCCCCGGCGTACTCTCCGCCCGGATTTGGCCCCGGTGAAGTTCTACGATAATCTTGCTTAAGGCCAGCCCTATACCCAGCCCCGAACGTCCCCCGGCCCTGGCTTTGCGCCGGTAGGGATCGAACAGGTTTTCCAGCTCTTCCTGCTCCATGCCGCATCCCGTATCTTCCACCATCACAACCAGGCCGCCGGCTTCGGAAGGCCCGGCCTTAATTACAATTTCTCCCTTTTCGGTAAACTTTATGGCATTACCTGCCAAATTCACAATCACCTGTTTCAAACGGCCCCTGTCTCCCGACACAGGCAGTTCCCCCGGCGAGACCCCTACCCGCAGTTTCAGGCCTTTACCCGTTATGACAGGTTCAAGTTCAGCGGCGGTTTCCTCGATCAGACGGCGCAGGTCAAACACCGCCGGCTCTATTTTAAGCAGTCCCATTTCTCCCCTGGCCAGCTCAAACAGCTCATTGACGCGCTGCTCGAGATTCACCGAAGAACGGCGGATATTTTGCAGCATCCTTTGCTGCAAGGAGTCTTTGATCTGTTCTCCCAGCATGTCGCTTGAGGCAATAATGGCGGTCAGCGGGGCTCTCAGCTCATGTACGATTGCCCGGGAATACTGGCTGCGCTTGTTAATCTCTTCTTCCAGGCTTCTACTCAGGGCACGTTCTTTATCGTAAAGTAACTCGATCCGCTGCTGGGCTTTCTTTATTTCGCTGATGTCCCGGAACAATACCAGCGTACCGGCATATTTTTCTTGATGGTCCAGCAGGGTAACTGCACTGAGATCCAGAACACGTACCCTTTCCCGGTGATTCCCCGGACCCCGGTCGTCCGTTTTCAACTCCGTGTGTGCGAATTCCTTTGAAGCGGCCAGGACCATGTCCACCTCCGGCCAGACCGAGAACAATGATTTTCCCAGAACCGCAGAGACCTCTTTCCCCATGATGGTTTCGGCCGCCGGGTTCATTTCAACCACAATCCCCCGGGGGTTCAGGATCAATACTCCATCCGGGATGCTTTTAACCAGGGCCTGATAGGCTATGGGAAGCACCTGGAAAAACTGTGAACGGGAGACTGTGAAGCTGTAAATCAAGGCGGCTGCCGAGATATAAAGCGGGGTTAAATCGTAGCCCCCGGCTATTCTTATCCCCGTTACATACAATACACTGCCCACTACCGGCAACAGGGTAGCGACTAAAATTACAATGACCTGCTTGCGGAATACCCGGTAACGGCCGAAACCGAACCGGCAGAGGTTAAATATTCCCCAGGCATATAGAAGATATTGAAAAATGGGATTGACCAGGTACCAGGGGCCGGGTTCCCAGACAGAATTGGTGCCCAGCACGCTGCCGGTTAAGTAAATCCTGGACCATAGCCATCCGTGATATTCATTGGTCCAGGCAATCAGCAGGGTTGCCACGGGTATTATGCCGAGCAAAACCAGGCTGCGCGGACGCTTCCACCAGGTGGATCCGGTATAGTCCAGGGTAAAAGCCAGCCAGAAAACACCCGTGCTCACCACGCTAATATACATTATTTTTGTCCAGAGAATTTTATCGGTGAGCGCGACGGCGCCGGCTTCCAGGGCACCCAGCATAGTCCAGAAAGCCCCGGACAATAGAAACAGGACAAGCGGTACTACGCCCGGGGCGGGCCGCCTGCTCCAGACTACCGCCGCCATTGCCAGGCAAATCGCTCCTCCC
The DNA here is from genome assembly GCA_964387005.1 of uncultured Dehalococcoidales bacterium. Taxonomy (GTDB): domain Bacteria; phylum Chloroflexota; class Dehalococcoidia; order Dehalococcoidales; family UBA3254; genus CAYLVC01. The sequence continues at coordinate 7,690 of CAYLVC010000078.1, forward strand.
GCTAAATAAATCAGGGAGATCAGCCGGAAATCAAAAACCATCCCCTTTTATTTCTCCATGATACTTTTCCATGGTGTGCCATGACACCAATACTCCTTATAATAATATACAGGATATCTCAAAGGGAAATTGGGCCAATAAGATGCAGGATTGGGGGCATTATCTGGTCTTTGACCCCCGGAATTGCTACAATAGACTGGATTCGACGGATTTATTTAATTTTTCGCAGGAAATTTGTGGAGGACCAGATGGACGAAGAAAAATTGCAGAAAGAAGCCTTAATCACTGACCTGGAACAGCGCCGCCGCAGAATCGCCGCGATGGGCGGGCCGGAACGGGTAGCCTCCCAGAAGAAAAAAAACAAGCTTACGGCCAGGGAAAGGATTGACCTCCTGATAGATCCGGGGACCTTTCATGAGCTGTGGATGTTCGGCACCAGCCGCGGCTCCCTGAAGCCGGAAGAAGCGCCCGCCGACGCCGTGGTAACCGGCTACGGACAGGTCTTCGGCCGCACGGTCTACGTCTATTCCCAGGACTTCACCACCCAGGGAGGCACCCTGGCGGAAATTCACGCCAGCAAGATCTGCATGTGCCTGGATGCCGCCATGAAAGCCGGCTGCCCCATCATCGGCATCAACGATTCGGGCGGCGCCCGCATACAGGACGGAGTGGACGCCCTGGCGGGTTTCGGCAATATGTTCTACCGCAATACGCTGGCTTCCGGGGTCATTCCCCAGATCTGCGCCATTATGGGGCCCTGCGCCGGAGGAGCGGTCTATTCACCCGCCCTGATGGACTTCGTTTTCATGGTCAAAGGCTCCAGCTATGCCTATATTACCGGTCCCAGGGTGGTTAAAGCCGTTCTCGGCCAGGAGGTCAACGATGAAGAGCTGGGCGGGGCGCTGGCAGCCCAGAAAAAGGCCGGCGTTTGCAGCCGCGCCGAAAACAGCGAGGAGGAATGCCTGGCCTCTATCAAAGAGCTCCTCAGCTATTTGCCGCAAAGCAACCGTGAAAAAGCGGCCAGGGTAAACTGGGGAGACAACCCGGTACGCAGGGACGAGACCCTCTTCGACCTGGTGCCTTCCAACCCCGGACGCCCTTATGATATGCGTAAAATCATCACCCGCACCTTTGATGCCAGACCGGACGGCGGCAGAAACTACTTCGAGCTGTTCCCTGAATGGGCTACCAATATGATCACCTGTTTCGCCAGGCTGGACGGCCATACCGTCGGCATCATTGCCAATCAGCCCTGGTCGAAAGCCGGCTGCCTGGATATTGATGCCAGTGACAAAGCCTCCCGCTTCATCCGTTTTTGCGATGCCTTCAACATCCCCCTGGTCACGCTGGTGGATGTTCCCGGATACCTGCCCGGGACCGACCAGGAATGGGGCGGCATTATCCGCCACGGCGCCAAGATGCTTTACGCTTATTCGGAAGCCACCGTGCCCAAGATTACGCTTGTTCTGCGCAAAGCCTACGGCGGGGCCTACATCGGCATGTGCAGCCGCGGACTGGGGGCGGATGTGGTTATGAGCTGGCCCAGCGGGGAACTGGCCGTGATGGGACCGGACGGCGCAGCACCCATTATTTACCGCAAGGAACTGGAAAAAGCGGCCGATCCGGAAGCAGCCCTCCAGGAAAAGATTGCCGAGTACCGCAAGCAGTTCGCCAACCCTTATCTGCCCGCCATGCACCTGCACGTGGATGATATCATCGATCCGGCCGATACCCGCCTGCTTCTGGTACGGGCGCTGGAAGCCCACCTGACCAAAATAGAGAGCCGCCCGCAGAAGAAACATGGCATCATGCCTGCATGATGCGTCATGCCAAAATGACGCGTCAAACCAAAATGACGCCTTATGCCGACATAAGGCCTTATGCCTGTATTCCTTAAAAAAGGCGGGTTGTATGGTATAATTTCATACAAAAATTATTTTTGTTGCTGCCGGGAAAAGGTTGTGTTATACTGGATAAATAGAAAAAAATAACCTGGAGAGGGATAGACATTGGCAGATACCAGTTCAATCAAACAGTTGCTCGAAGCCGGTGCTCATTTTGGTCACCAGGCCAGCGGTTGGCATCCCAGGATGAAGAAATACATCTTCACCAAGCGCAACGGCATACACATCATAGACCTTGAGCAGACGGTAAAATTGCTCGTCAAAGCACAGGAATTCACCAGGGAGATCGTAGCCGATGGCGGTACCGTATTATTTGTCGGCACTAAAAAGCAGGCCCAGGAATCGATCGAAACGGAAGCCAAACGCTGCGGGATGTATTATGTGAACCAGCGCTGGCTGGGCGGCACATTGACCAACTTCACAACCATCCAGTCCCGCATTGATCACCTGGTCAGGCTGGAAGACCGGAAAGCCAAAGGGGAATTCAGCAGGCTGCCCAAAAAGGAAGCCTCCAAGCTGGATGAAGAAATCCTGCGGCTCAACCATCAACTGGGCGGCATCAAAGAGATGACCAAACTGCCCGCTGTTATGTTCATTGTAGATCCCACCAAGGACAAAATCGCCCTGATGGAAGCCAACCGCATGGACATACCGGTAGTTGCCATCTGTGACACCAACTGCAATCCGGACGAGCTGGACCTGATTATTCCGGCCAACGATGACGCCATCCGCGCCGTCAAGCTGATTTGTTCAAAAATCGCCGATGCGGTGATTGAAGGCAAAGGGATCCAGGTCATTGTTCCCAAGGAAGAAGAAATCGCGGCGGCTGAAGCGGCTGATTATGTGCCAGCGGCTCCCGCTTACACTGCACTTCCGGATTTGCCGCCTGAAAATGAATCTGAGACAGATGCTTCTGACGAATAATAAGATTGGGGGAAAAATTGGAGATTACAACTGATCAAATTAAACAACTGCGTGAAGAGTCCGGCGCGGGTGTCATGGACTGCCGGAATGCGTTGAAAGAATGTGAAGGGAATAAAGCCAAAGCCCTTGAATTTTTACAAAAAAAGGGATTTGCTAAAGCTCAAAAATCAGCCGGACGTACAGCCAAACAGGGACTGGTGGTCTCTTATATCCATGCCGGCGGACGCATCGGAGCGCTGGTAGAAGTCAATACCGAGACTGATTTTGTGGCCCGCACGGCCGAGTTCCAGGAGCTGGCCCACAACATCGCCATGCAGGTGGCAGCCATGGCCCCTGAATACCTGTCCAAAGACGTCTGCCCTGCCGGGGTAGTGGTGGATTATCCGGCTGTCTGCCTGTTGCAGCAGCCCTACATCAAAGATCCCTCCAAAACTATCCAGGACCTTGTCACCGAACTGGTTGCCAAAACCGGTGAAAACATCCTTGTCAGCCGTTTTGCCAGGTTCGAACTGGGCAAATAACCTTTTTTCTTCAGCTTCAAACCGCCGCTTTCAGAACAAAGCGGCGGTTTTATTTTTTGTGCTATAATAGCAATAACAATAAAGGCCTGAACGGGTGCAGCCATGAAAACGAGCTGTCACAGACAAGCGAAAATCCAGTACGGGAGAAAGCCTTATATGCCTGCAACCAGATATACCAGGGTAATGCTTAAACT
>CAYLVC010000079.1:0-11108 GCA_964387005.1 uncultured Dehalococcoidales bacterium
TTACTTCGACCTTTTCTGTCAGGTCCCAGGTGGACATTTTTTGCAGGGCATTCTTTATCCTGTTGGTTCCCCTGGCTATACTCGATGACAGGAATATGGCAATAAAAGAAGCTAATACCATCGATATAACACAGATAATAATCATCACCAGCATGGAAGCATTTTTCGTCTCTTCCAGCTTGTTCATGGCCATATCGGTATCATTTTTGGAGCTTTCGATAGCAGAATCGATATTGGCAATAATCTTACCATCATTTTCTTTCCAGGATCCGATATTGGCTCCAAAGGCCTCCATGTCTTTTTCGGCAAAGGATTCCATGGTGGCTGTACCCCATTTGGCTACTTCGGCGGCTTCAGCATCAATTTGCGCCAGAAGCTCTTTGCGCTCTGGCGGGACTACTTCCACAAGTTTTGCCCGTACCTCTGCCGCATTGTTTACCTGTGCCTGGGCGTCATCCAGGTATTCCTGCTGCGGATTGGCAATATAGGCCAGGTAGCTGATAGTCTGTTTTTCTGCAAATGCTTTCCATTGCTGCCACAGGTAGTTTTCATTGGAATCCTGGTATATTTTTTGGGCTGTCTGGTGAGATGTGTCCAGGGCATAAAAACCCACACCGAAAATAGCCAGTAGAAGAGCAATTACCAGGAAAAAACCACCAATTAGTTTAGTTCTGACTTTTAATTTCATGTATCCCCCTTCCCCTCTTCACTTTTGTTTTATTGTCTTTTTGGTGCATTAATCCTAAATCTGTGTTATCCACCCTCCTTCCTCATCATATTATTGTTACTCACAATTCAAAATGCATTTCTATTTAGCCTGTGGATCAGTCTCGTTCAGGCCATATAACGATAGTAACGGATGTTCAAGGGCAGCCACAATGACGGTAACCTTACAGTTGTGTCTGTTTTTGGAGGCTGAGAAATGGGTGTTAAAACCCATTGCACGCCCGCAGCATAATCGTCGAAAACGTATAACATAAGCGAGAGAATAGTCTTAAAATAAAGCGGAGTGTCTGGCAAGGGAGGATCGCTGGTCTGGCCGACGGGAAAACGCAACAGCCGAGAAGGGTCAAATAACCTCTGCTCAGCTGTTCAACACACCATAAAACAAATGGACTACCCGGAGGGAGGCCAAATTCGGCTTCCTGATCCCAGCCGGGTATTGCGGCTGACGGTTACGTGGTCGCCGACAATGGATTTCAGGATGTTGCTGCCTGCCTCAAGAAGACAGTTGTTGGAAAGTATACTCTCTAAAATACTGGCTTTCTGTTCGATGCGGTTGTTTTGCCAGGTGATAGAGGAATCTATCACCGCATCCTCTGAAATCGTATTGCCACTGCCGATGACTGTCGGCCCGACTATTCTAACACCCCGGCTGATTGTACAGTTGTTCCCGATAATTACCGGTCCGATAATCTGGGTGTCCGGATGGACGCTGCAGTCCTGGCCGATCTTGACTGCGTTTCCCGGTGCCAGTGTGTACCCTTTTACCTCTCCCCGCATAATGTCGCGGTGCAGTTGAAGGTATTTTTCAGGGGTGCCAATGTCTATCCAGTAAGAGGTTGAAGAATAGCCGTAGACAGCTTCCCCTTTTTCAAGCATGTTGGGAAAGAGCTGGCGTTCAAAACTATAATTGGTCTGAGAAGGGATCCTTTCAAGTACTTCTTTGTCCAGAATATAGGTCCCGGCATTGATCATGTTGGTGGTGATCTGGTCCCAGCTTGGTTTTTCCATGAAACGGGTGACCCCGCCGTCGGATTTGGTTTCAATAAGTCCGTAGGCAGTGGGATCGTCTACGGGTGTCAGTGCAATGGTAGCGATCGCCCGCCTTTTCTCGTGGAAATGCAGCATGGCTGTTATGTCCAGATCGGTGAAAATATCGCCGTTCAACACCAGAAAAGTATCGTTCAAATACTGTTCGGCATTTTTGACAGCACCGGCAGTGCCCATCGGCCTTTTTTCAAGAGCATAGATCAATTTAACGCCGAAGCGGCTGCCGTCCTGAAAATGATCTTCCATGGATTCAGGCAAAAAACCCTGCGCCAGGATAATCTCTTTTATTCCGTGACTGCCGAGGTAGCGGATTACATGCTCCAGGAAAGGCGTATTGAGTACGGGTACCATGGACTTGGGTGTATTACAGGTTAATGGCCTTAGCCGTGTGGCTTCTCCTCCTACCAGAATAAGAGCTTGCATTTTTGACCTCGATAATTTGTTATTTGTCTGATTCGGCGGAATCAGGCCTGGTCCAAATACAACTTCTTGAGTATATTCACGCTGAGCAAAGCCTGTTTGGGCTTGCGGCGGCATTATTGCTCAAATACTAAAACGAGCGTAAAGATGGATGATGCATAGTGTTAACTTGAAAATCCTTTGTATATTTTTTAAATGCGTCAATTCTAATAATGGTATGTATACCTATTCCAGGTAGTCTTTCAGCTTGCGGCTGCGGCTGGGATGACGTAGTTTTCTGAGAGCTTTAGCTTCAATCTGGCGAATACGCTCGCGCGTAACATTGAACTCCTTGCCTACCTCTTCCAGCGTTCGGCTGCGTCCATCTTCCAGACCGAAACGTAATTGCAGTACCCGCTGCTCTCGCGGTGTAAGCGTATTCAGCACTTCCTCAATCTGCTCTTTGAGCAGCTGGCGGGAAGCCACATCCGCCGGGGGCAGTGTGTTGCGGTCCTCGATGAAATCACCAAGATGGCTGTCTTCCTCATCTCCGATGGGGGATTCCAGCGATATCGGCAACTGGGATACTTTGATAATCTCCTCGACCTTTTCAGGCGCTATCTCCATTTCCTGTCCGATCTCTTTTGAGCTGGGCTGTTTTCCTTGCTCCTGGGCCAGGCGGCGGCTGACCCGCAGAAGCTTGTTGATAGTCTCAACCATATGTACCGGGATACGGATGGTACGCGCCTGGTCGGCAATCGCACGGGTAATGGCCTGGCGGATCCACCAGGTTGCATATGTGCTGAATTTATATCCTTTATGATGGTCGAATTTTTCTACAGCACGCGTCAGACCGATGTTGCCTTCCTGTATCAAATCAAGCAGGGACATACCCCTCCCGATATGTTTTTTGGCTACGCTGACAACCAGCCGCAGATTGGCTTCGATAAGGTGCTTTTTGGCTTTCTGAGATTCCCGCTCTGTACTGGCAAAATATTGCTCCAGCTGGCTTTCATAATTCTGAATACTGGCGATAAACTGGTTTTCTTTCAGCAATTCAATCATCAAGGGAAAGCTGATATTTTCATCGATGATATCCAGTACCTGCGGAGGTAAGATATTGATATTGATCGAAGCATTGATAATAAGCTGTTCGGTATCCAGGACGGTGCGGTTGATCTGATTGGCTACCTTCTGGATAAGTTCCGGCATAATTTCAGCGTCGATGCTTTCTCTGTATTCTTTGTGAGTGATGGTCTTAATAAAACTGTCATTGGTTTTCAGTCCCAGTTCTTTTTGAATAACGTGAATAACTTCTTCCTGCTGTGACAGTTCCTCCAGTATGGTCATAATGAGTTCGGCGAAAGTGGGCGGCCTCCCGTTTTTCTTGTTCCATTCGGCCTGTATTTCGCTGACCCGGCGTCCCTCTTCCATGCGCTTGGCCAGGATTTTTTCATCATCTGCGGTCAGCAGCGGTACTCTTCCGATTTCGTGAAGGTACATGCGTACCGAGTCATCTATCACCTCCTGTTCTTCCAGCCGTTCAAGCGGTATTTCCGGTTCCAGATCGGCTGCTACATCCGGCTTGTCAAGCTCAATGGCATCCGGTTCACCCCAGGCGGGAAGCGGTTCCGACAATTCGTCGATACCGGTTTCTTTTTCTTCTTCAGGCGGTGGTTCATCGCTGAGGTCAGGGTCAGCCATTTCAGCTTCAATTACTTCTTCGGAAGGCGCCTCTTCGCTTTCTTCTACCTCTACTTCCTCCTCTTTTTGCGCTTCCGCATCGAGGTTCAATTCTACTTTCTTCTTAGGGTCTTTCATTTTTCTCCTCTTTCCCTGCCTTAGCCCGCACGTCAAAAATTTTCTTTAATTCTTCATCAATCTGTGTTCCCTGCTCTTGCAGCCGGGCAAGGACTGAATCCCTGTCGCCGGATTCCGCCTCTAATAAAAGGATTTCTTCCTGCCGGCGTTTTTGGCTGCGCAGGTATCTTTCTCTCAATCGCAGAATACAATCGGTGTACCTTGACTCGATATCCTCCCCCGGCAGGTTCCTGGCTGACAGCGCTTCAACATGTTCCATGATTACCGGGTCCAGAGAATCCTTAATATCTGCCGGATTTTCTGATTTACGCCATTTTTCAAATATTAGCCGGTTTTCACTGTTTTCAAAATAATCAACTATAAGATCGCCGGTTTTGGGCCTGATTTCCGGGCGCTGAAGCAATATGGCCAGAGCGTATTCCTCAACAGGGTTAGAGCTTAATGAACGCGTGGCCTTTTGAATCGCCTGGGATTTCGTCTCCCTGGCTTTACGATCAGGCTTGATACGTCCCAGCATCGGTTCCAGCTTTTGAACGTCGATCCCTGCTGCTATCGCTAGCCTGGTTAAGTAATGGTTCTGCCGTGTGCCTGACGTTACTCCCGCAATAATGGGCAGCAGGCGGTTGACAGCCTCGGTTTTTCCCCTGGTGCTCTTCATATCCAGTCTGGCAGTGATAAAATCTATGGTAAAATCGATCACAGGACGGGCTTTCTCTACCAGTGATTTCCAGCTATCCGGGTCTGCTTTTATTACCTCATCCGGGTCTTTTCCGTCCGGCAGGGTGATAACCTTGACTTCAGTGTCCAGGCTGTTTTCATATCCTACACAGCGCATAGCAGCTTCCTCACCGGCGGCATCCGGGTCCAGTGCCAGGGCAATATTCCTGGTCAGTTTCTTGATGTAACCGATCTGCCTTTCGGTAATGGCAACTCCCATGGGGGCAATTACATTTGCCTGTCCGTATTGATGGGCTACTATTACATCCATATACCCTTCTACCAGCACCGCCAGGTCCGCCTGACGGATGGCTGATTTGGCCAGGTGAATGCCGAAGAGACTTCCGCTCTTGTCAAAGACCCTGGTCTGGGGAGAGTTTATGTACTTGGGCTGTCTTTCAGCGGCAGGTTCAAGCACCCTTGCCCCGAAACCGCCAATGCGTCCCCGGTCATCCATAATGGGAAACATGATATGTTCTCTAAAACGGTCGTGGGTCCTAACTCCATCTTCACTGCGGATGATCAGACCTGCCTCCAGCAAATCGGCTTCTCCGTATCCCTTGTCAGACAGATATCCCTTCAGTGATTCCCATCCCGGCAGGCTGTATCCGAGTTGAAAAGAGGTGATGGTATCATCCGCCAGCCCCCGGCCTTTGAGATAGTCCAGAGCACGGCGTCCGGCCGGGGTGTTGATAAGTATATTGTGATAAAACTGTGAAGCAGCCAGGTTTGCCGAATAAATACTCTCCCGGGCCTTGTCTTCAGCCTCTGCTTTTTCAGGAGAAGGCAGGGTTACGCCGCTTTTTTCTGCCAGAAGGCGCAACGCATCGCCAAAATCCAGCCCTTCTTTCTTCATTATAAATGAAAAAGCATCTCCACCGGTGTTGCAGGCACCGAAACAGTGCCAGGTCTGCTGCTCGGGATAGACAAAAAAGGAAGGTTTTTTTTCGCTGTGAAAGGGACAGGGAGCCCGCAAATTACGTCCCGATTTGGTCAGCTGGACATATTGCCCGATGATATCCACTATATCTATTTTTTGTTTGATTTCGTCGATTACACCCATTTATCAGCCGTTTCCATAAACAAATGAACACATATTCTTTCACAAACAGGGATTAAGACATACCTGAAAACAGGGTAGCAATAACATTATACTGCCAGAAAGGAAGATAAAAAAGGTATTTCTTTTTGCGATAATCAAGATAGCTGCTGCAGTCCTGATTCCTGGGCTTTTCTCTGGGCATACTGGTCTGTCATACCTGCAATGTAGTCAACCACACGGTGTGACGGTTCGGATTCAAATGAGCTGTACTCGGAAGGTAATAGCTCGGGATGCAGGCTGAAGTAATGATAAAGCGACCGGACCGTCTTGCGAGCGTTCTCGGCTTCTGTAAGGGTTGAACTGACGGCATATACACGCTCATGCAGGAACCGGTGCATCAGGAAAGTGGCCTGGCGGATGTCCTGGCTCATGCGGATTTCGGGTGCCAGAGTGGTGTCTTCCCCCCTGGCGTCCCAGGAATTTTCGATGATATCGCAAATCAATGTATTAATGCGTTCCGAGCGTGACCTGCCCAGAAGTTGGATGGAGTCATGGGGCAGGTCTTCCTCATGTATCAGTCCGGAGCGGATAGCATCATCGATATCGTGATTGATATACGCCACAATATCCGAAATTTTACAGATTTCACCCTCCAGTGTGCCGGTTTTTCCCCAGTTGCTTCCCATTATTTCAATTACCCTGGTTTTGGAGTGGTTCAGAATACCGTCACGGACTTCCCATGTCAAATTGAGACCCCGGCCGTTATTTTCCAGAAAATCGACAATCCTCAGACTCTGTTCATTGTGCCTGAATCCGCCCGGGTAGAGCTCGTTCAGCACTTCTTCACCGATGTGACCGAAGGGGGTATGGCCAAGGTCGTGACCCAGCGCAATGGCTTCCGTCAGGTCCTCATTCAAATTAAGCGCCCGGCTGATGGTGCGGGCTATTTGGGACACCTCCAGCGTATGTGTCAGCCGCGTAACATAATGATCACCGATTGGAGACACGAAGACCTGGGTCTTGTGTTTCAGACGGCGGAAGGAGTTGCAGTGTAAAATACGGTCCCGGTCCCGCTGAAATTCCAGGCGTATCGAGCTGGGTGTTTCGATTCGCATTCTCCCCCGTGAGAGCACGCTTTTTGAAGCAAAGGGAGAGAGATGTCTTTCTCTCTCTTCCAGAAAACCCCGGATGCTGTTCAGCCGGCTAGCCATCTGATTTCTGTTTTTCTTCTATCCTGGCGATAATTTCACGGGTGACATCGATCATATCCGGACTGACTGAAACGGAGGTAATGCCCCATCCTACCAGTTTCTCGGTTAACTCGGGGTATACCGAGGGCGCCTGACCGCAAATTGAACAGGTAATGCCGGCCTTTTTGGCAGCGGTAACAGCTTTCTCCACGGCCATGAGTACGGCTTCATTACGCTCATCGAAAATATGGGACAGCTTCTGACTGTCCCTGTCCGTGCCCAGAATAAGCTGTGTCAGGTCATTGGAGCCGATGGATATGCCATCGATTCCCAGGGCTATGAACTTTTCAATCAGAAAGATAGTGGAAGGGACTTCGACCATCATCCACAACTTGAAGTCCTTGGAGCGGGTCAGCCCCTGACTCTCCATCATTTCGATACAGTCTGCCATTCCGGAAACCGTTCGAACAAAGGGGATCATGACGTATAGGTTGTTATATTTTTCCCTTACCCTTTTGATAGCCTCTATCTCTAGATGGAAAACATCCGGTTCTTTAATATACCTGGAGCAACCCCGGTAGCCGAGCATGGGGTTTTCTTCGACGGACTCATATTCCACTCCGCCTTTAAGATTACGGTATTCGTTGGTCTTGAAATCGGAGGTGCGGTACACTACCGGGCGGGGATAAAAGGCTTTGGCGATACTGTTTACGCCTGTATAGAGCTTATCAATGTACTCGTTGCCCCTTTTCTGTTTTAGCATATAACGGGGGTGTTCCCCTATCTGGCTCATAATGAATTCAGCTCTGAGCAAGCCGACTCCATCCACATTGCGGGAGGCAATCGTCTCCGCCAGGTCGGGTTGAGCCAGATTGACGTATACCCTGGTCCTGGTCTTCAGGTTTTTACGAAGCGTCAAAGAAGGAGTCTCTTGCTGATTGATCGGAATAACATTACCGGCATAAATCTTACCTGAAGAACCGTCTACGGTCACTATTTGCCCTTCTTTCAGCACGCTGGTAGCTCTGGTACTTCCCACTATACAGGGTATACCCAGCTCACGGCTGACTATGGCGGCATGTGAAGTTCTTCCACCCTGGTCGGTAACAATGGCAGCAGCCCTTTTCATTGCAGGGACAAAGTCCGGTGTTGTCATTTCGGCTACCAGCACATCACCCTTAAGGATCTTGTCTATCTGGTTTGCGTCCGTCAGAATTTTTACCGGCCCGCTGCCCATACCCGGACTGGCAGGTGAACCTGAGAGCAGCACCGGCGCTGCGCCAAGCTCCTCATTATATTCGCTGGTGGTCTCTTTAATCGTGGTAACCGGTCTGGCCTGAGTAACAAAAAGCTGTCCGGCTTCCTTAGCCCACTCAATATCCTGCGGGAAAGTATAATGTGCTTCGATATTTTTCCCGATCATGGCCAGCTTGATCACTTCTTCATCCGATATTTTTTGACTGGACTGCAGCGCTTCAGGTATCGGCTCCTTAATATTCAGGTGATCATTCTGGCTATCAGGGTTCTTGATTAACTGCCATTCCTGCCTGTTGATCTTTTTGCTGATAATCCGCAGTTCGTCCTTATCTATAATAAAAAGGTCTGGAGTTACTTCACCCGAGACGATAGCTTCCCCCAGACCGAATACTGCCTCTATCACTATCTTGCGCTTATCCGAAGTGACAGGTTCAACGGTGAACATCACTCCGGATGACTGGGATTGTACCATGCGCTGCACCGGAACAGCTATTCCTACCTGAAAATGATCGTATTTTTGTTCAACCCTGTAGAAAATTGCCCTGGCATTGAAAAGCGAAGCCCAGCAGCCTTTGACCGCTGAAACAACGGCATCTTCACCCTGGACATTAAGAAAAGTGCTTTGCTGACCGGCAAACGAGGCGTCGGGGAGATCTTCAGCAGTTGCAGAAGAGCGGACGGCGACAAATCCTCCCCCCATCTTCCGGTATGCTTCCCTGATCTCTTTAGCCAGATCGGAAGGTACAGCACAATCCAGTATGATCTGCTGGATTTCCTCTGCGACTTTCTGTAACTGTTTGCTATTGTGGGGGTCCATTGGAGCCAGTTTTTGATGGATCTGTTCGGTGATATTGGTTTTTTCTAAAAAGCTGTAATATGCATCGGCAGTAACGATAAAACCCTGCGGGACCGGTATCCTTGCCTGGGTTAATTCGCCCAAATTGGCGCCTTTACCACCCACCGAAGCTACATCTTTTTTACCCACCTCACTGAACCACACAATAGCTTTGTTAGAATGACCCATTTCCGGCTCTCCTCCTTGCCTATTCGTTTGAAAACATCGTGGAGACAGGAACGAGGTTGTATTCTCTTATTTTAATTAATGGCAAAAATAATTATACCATAATAGGATTATTATGCTAGATTCCTTTACGATTGTCATCTGGGCTGCGAACTAGCTGCTAACCTGAAAAACCAGCAATAGTATTATGATGTTTCGTAATCGAAATGTCATCTCCTCCATGATATAACTAAAACAAAAACGATTTCAAACCCCAAGACCGGAAAGGCTGGTACGGACGGCCTCAATGTTAGTATATATGGCACTATTTGACCACAAAAAATACGTAATAAGTTTATTGTTTATCTTTAGTACGGGTAATACAATTAACGCTGGTACAGAGTAAAGTTCAGGAGTATCATATGCGGAAACCACGTGTGCTCATAGCAGATGATGAAGTGGCCATAAGAAAATTTGTCAGGGCGAATCTTGAAGCCAGAGACTATGAGACCATCACTGCTATGGATGGCAGTGAGGCTGTAGCCACGGTTGAAAAAGAGCTGCCGGACCTGGTTATCCTGGATATTATGATGCCTAAAATGGACGGATTCCAGGTTTGTCACCGTATCCGCGAATGGTCACAGATTCCGATCATTATGCTTAGTGCCAGAAGCGGGGAAATAGACAAGGTAAAGTGCCTGGAGATGGGTGCGGATGACTATATAACCAAGCCTTTCGGTGTGGACGAACTTATGGCGCGGGTTAAAGCCGTAATGCGGCGAGTCAAGTCCTCTCGGGAAGTTAATAGCCTGCCCGTTTACAATTATGCCGGTTTGACCGTTGATTTTGCCAGGCATCTTGTCTCTTTAAATGGGGAAAACGTCAATCTGACCGCCACCGAATACAAGATGCTTTCGTATCTGGCGATGAATGCAGGAAGGGTTATTACGGCCACCCAGTTGTTGGACCATGTCTGGGGCGAGGAGTATTCCGGGGCTGATCATTTGCTGCAGGTCAACATCGGACGGCTTCGCCAAAAACTGGGTGACAACGCCAGGGATCCCCGATATATAATCACCAAAGCAGGCATTGGCTATATGCTTACAAAGAACAGTAATTAGAACCTTGCTTCGTGTATATATTCCGGACTTGATCCGGAACACATCTGTCCGTTGATTCTGATATCCGGCGTGATTACTCACTTTTCACATACCCTGCCTGTACATAGCGTGTTTGATAACGTACAATTCCCGTATGCAGGGGAAGGCTTGAACAATTTCAGGTTAAAACCCGGGAATACAACCCGGAGCGCGTATCATCAATACCGGAACACAGGTACTTCGAAAAACCTTCTCAGTAACGCTCCCGCTGGCCCAGCGGCTAATGCCCGAACGTCCATGGCTGGCCATAATTATCAGGTCGATCTCTTTATTAACGGCATAACTGACAATTGCCTCTGCCGGATTGCCGATCAGTACCGATGTTTGAACGTTAAGGCCTTTCTTTATCAGGTTTCTCTGTATGCGATGCAGGTACTTGTCTGCCTGACTGTATAATTTACCCACTTCTCGCACCCATGTTTCTGTACCGGCAGGCTGGTCCATTTTTCTGGTTTCGGAAATGGTTGTAAACATCCCCGAGTATACAATACCGCTTTCGTTGACGACGTGATAGGCTTGTGCTTGTGTCCCGGGCAGATTGAGTTTTTCTTTGATATTAAGCTTTTCAGTGACGCTGACCAGGGTCACTTCCTGCGTGTAGCATCCTGTGGCAATAGCCTCCACGTGAGGAATAACACATTCTGCCAGTTTGGAACCGTCCAGTGGGACCAGGATTTTTGTATACATGTTTCCCCCCTTTTCAATACTTACAAAATACATTTTATGCTATTGTTCTAAAACTTGCTGCA
>CAYLVC010000080.1:0-10987 GCA_964387005.1 uncultured Dehalococcoidales bacterium
CCGCCTCTTTCACAGCTTCCCAGGCCCGGTCGATCGCCTGGGGATTGGCGTGAGATAGCCCGCAAATTACCGATCCCCTGACTTCCTTTGATATCAATTTTACTGCTTCATAGTCACCTGGCGAACTCATCGGAAAACCGGCTTCGATAATGTCAACTCTCAGCTTTTCCAGCTGCCTGGCGATATCCAGTTTTTCCTGGATGTTCAGCGTTCCGCCCGCCGCCTGTTCTCCATCTCTTAATGTAGTATCGAATATTATAACTTTTTCCATAAAGCTTTCCTTAAACGCATTTTATCTATAACTCTCTATTCGTCTGGTTGGATGTCCGCCGGCGACTTTATTGAAATTTCGTCGTCAGTCCCGGCGCCGCCGCGCACCATGGCAATTCTGCCCGTCCGGGTAAGCTCTCTAATCCCGAACGGGCGAAGAAGATCGAGAAGCGACTCAATTTTGTCCTCGGCTCCTGTAATCTCAACAGTCAGAGTATCCTTGGAGACATCCACAATATCAGCCTTAAAAATATCCACAATCTGGATGATCCCGCTGCGGCTTTCGAAGGGCGCTTTGACTTTTATTAAAGCCAGCTCGCGGATGACGATGTCTTCATCCGTAATATCGGATACTTTAACTACCTCAACCACTTTGCTCATCAGCTGTTTTATGACCTGTTCCACCATGGTGATTGAGCCATCAACCACAAAGGTGATACGGGAAAAACCGGGTATTTCACTGCTCCCTACTGCGATGCTGGCAATATTGAAGCTCCTTCGCCGGAAAAGACTGACCATGCGGTTCAGGACACCCGGATTGTCCTGCACCAGGGCTACTAGGGTGTGTTTTGTTGAGACCATATATGCACCTCTTTCTGCGGTTCTTCCAATACTTTGGATAAAGCTTCGCCCGAAGGCACCATAGGATAGACATTCTCTTCGGGTTCCACAACAAAGTCAATCAAGAAAGGACCGTCTGTCTCCATAGCCCTTTCAATAGCAGGAATCACATCTTCCTTATGCTTTACCTTTAGCGCAGGAATTCCAAAAGCCTCGGCCAGTTTGACAAAATCAGGGGAGGCCAGCGGTGTAGCCACATAGCGTTTCTCGTAAAACAGTTCCTGCCACTGCCTTACCATGCCCAGGTATCCGTTGTTCATAATAGCGATCTTGACAGCTATCCTGTCCTGGACGATCGTAGCCAGCTCCTGCATGGTCATTTGAAAACCACCGTCTCCGGCGATACACCAGACCGTCTCATCCGGCTTCCCCACTTTAACACCCATCGCGGCAGGCAACTCGAAACCCATTGTTCCCAGGCCTCCCGAAGTAATGAAAGAGTTAGGCTTATCAAACCAGTAATGCTGGGCGGCCCACATCTGGTTCTGCCCTACACCGGCCACGATAATTGCTTCACCTTTAGTAACCTCATATATCTTGCGTACCACATACTGCGGCAGCAGGTTAGCGGAGTTCCTTATCCTGGAAGTCACAATGGGATGGTCCTTTCTCCAGTCATCCATCTGCCTGATCCATTCCAGGTGCTGGCACGGCTGGATCAGTTTATTCAATGAATTCAAGACCTTTTTGATATCACCCACGATTGGTACATCCACGCGTACATTTTTCCCGATTTCCGCAGGGTCTACATCCATATGTATGATGCGGGCATTCGGCGCAAAATCACTGAACCTGGAGGTGGCGCGGTCATCCATCCTCATGCCGATGGCGATAACCAGATCGGATGAATCGACAGCCCAGTTGGCGTAAACCATGCCATGCATACCCAGCATACCATAGCTCAGGGAGTGAGATTCAGGGAAAGAACCTATACCCAGCAGTGTAGTAATCACGGGGATCTGGGCAGCCTCGGCCAGCTGGCGCAATTCCGCGAAAGCTCCTGAGATGATGACTCCCCTGCCGGCGATAATCAGGGGTTTTTTAGCGGCATGGTTGATCATCTCGGCAGCTTTCTTGATCTGGGCGGGATTGCCCTGCAAGGTCGGCTTATAACCGGGCATATCCACTTTGCCGGGATAGCGGAATTCAGCCTGTTCTATAAAGACATCCTTGGGAATATCGATCAGCACCGGGCCCGGACGTCCCTCTTTGGCCAGGTAAAAGGCCTCTTTCACCACACGCGCTATCTGACTGGCTTCCATAACAAGGTAATTATGCTTGGTGATGGGCAGGGTAATACCGGTTATGTCTACTTCCTGGAAGGCATCTTTACCGATGAACGGCCGGGCGACCTGCCCGGTTATGGCCACCATGGCAACTGAATCCAGGTTGGCATTGGCGATTCCGGTCACCAGGTTGGTAGCCCCGGGACCTGAGGTAGCCAGGCATACTCCGACCTTGCCGGTCGCCCGGGCATACCCGTCGGCAGCATGGGCTGCCCCCTGTTCGTGCCGTACCAGGATGTGCCTCAAAGCCGGGTATTGAGGAAAAGTATCAAACAAAGGCAGGACTACCCCTCCCGGATACCCGAAAATGACGTCCACTCCTTCTTTGATCAGACTCTCCAGTAAAATTTGCGCACCTGTCAGTTTCATCTTAAACATGACTCCCTAATATTCATACCAGGATTCCCGGGGAATATTTCTATTTATTTATTCGCTTAATACCGCCCCGTCACAGGCAGATGTCACCCGGTCGATATAGCGTTTTAAGTAACCGGACTTGATGCTGGAAACAAACGGAGGCAGTTTGGACAGGCGGGCTGAAATCTCATCCGAACTCAAGGCGACTTCCAGCCTGTAGTTGGGTATATCAATATTGATAACGTCCCCATTTTCAAGGGCTGCAATCGGTCCGCCGCTGGCAGCTTCAGGCGATACGTGCCCGATGGATGAACCCCGCGTGGCGCCGGAGAACCTGCCATCGGTAATCAGAGCTACCTGCTTGTCCAGCCCCATACCGGCAATAATCGAGGTGGGAGTAAGCATTTCCCTCATTCCCGGTCCACCTTTGGGACCTTCATAACGGATAACCACCACATCTCCGGGCTTGATTGTCCTTTCCATGATCGCCCTGGTCGCTTCTTCTTCGCTGTTGAAAACCCTGGCCGGGCCGCTGTGGACCATCATCTCGGGAACAACTGCCGCCCGTTTTACCACCGCTCCATCCGGAGCCAGGTTGCCGAACAAAATAGCTGTTCCGCCTTTCTGAGAATAGGCTGTATCAGCCGAACGGATAACGTCATTGTCCACCACCACCGCCTGTTCGATAATTTGAGCCAGAGTCTTACCTGAAACCGTCCTGCATCCGGTCTTCAATAGTCCTTTGATGCGGCTCATGACCGCCGTGATTCCACCCGCTCTGTCCAGGTCTTCAATATGGTATTTCCCGGCCGGGCTGAGCTTGCACAGATAGGGGGTGTGCTCGCTGATCTCATTGACCGCCGGCAGGGGGAAATCATAGCCGGCCTCATGGGCAATGGCGGTCATATGCAAAATAGTATTAGTGCTCCCACCCAGCGCCATATCAACAGTCATGGCGTTGTGAATCGCATCGCGGGTAATGATATCCCGCGGGCGGACATTTTCTTTCAGTAAAGCTAAAATACGTTCCCCGGCCTCTTTAGCCAGCCTTCTGCGCCGGATATCCACAGCCGGAATGGTCCCATGGCCTGGCAGTCCCATTCCCAATACCTCGGTCATGCAATTCATGGTATTGGCAGTGTACATTCCCGAGCAGCTTCCACAACCCGGACAGGCTGCCTCTTCCAGCCTGGTCAGTTCGGCTTCCGTCATTTCCCCACTGGCTGTTTTCCCGACAGCCTCGAAGGTAGTGCTCAGGTCTACCACCTGCGAACCTTCTCCGGTGCCCAGTTTCCCTGCCAGCATCGGGCCGCCGCTGATGAAAATAGCGGGCACATTCAACCTGAGTGCAGCCATGAGCATGCCCGGTATGATCTTGTCGCAGTTGGTAACAAAAACCAGGGCATCAAAGGCATGAGCCTCCGCTACTACTTCTACCGAATCGGCAATAAGTTCACGGCTGGGCAGGCTGTATTTCATGCCTGCATGATTCATGGCAATTCCATCGCAAACGGCTATGGTATTCACTTCAAACGGAACACCGCCGGCATTGCGGACGCCGTCTTTAACCGAATCGGCTATTTCCCTTAAATGCATATGCCCGGGGACTATTTCGCTATAGCTGTTGATAATACCAATAAAAGGCTTATCAAACTCGCTGCGGGTGCAGCCCAGGGCATGCAATAACGACCTGTGAGGAGCCCTCTCTATTCCTTTTTTCACCGAATCACTTTTCATTCTTCCTTCCTTTTATCAAGATTGTTTATAAAAATAAACGCCCCTAAAGGACGGTCTACCCCTTATAATTTTTTTATCCGGTTTTGCATAAAACATCATACCCCAAAAATTCACCCTCTATCAAATACCCGGCAAGCTAAACAAAAAAGCCCAGGATTTTTTCCTGGGCCTGGTGTTTACTCCGGGGATTTACGATTACTTAGTCATGAATTGCTGACACACCAGGCCTGTTGCACACAAGTGCAACAACAACGATAAGGGAGAGGCCGGTGATCAGGTTCATATTTACCATTATTGCTCTTCTATCCTTCTAAATATATCTAATGGTAGTACAAAAACAACAGCATTGTCAACAGGGAATATTCTCCATCCCCGTCATCTTGTCCACCCTGTTCTGATGCCTGCCGCCTTCAAATTTGGTGGTTAGAAAAACCTCCAGGATTTCCTTTACCCCGGCTGTACCCCTCTCTGCTCCCAGGCAAATTACATTGGCATCATTATGGGAACGTGACCTTTGTGCACTGAGTATATCCGTACACAGGGCCGCCCGTATTTTCCGGACCTTGTTAGCCGCAATGCTCATACCGATACCCGTACCGCAGATCAGAATCCCAAAATCGAATTCCTGGTTTGCTACAGACTGCCCGACTGCCCCGGCAATGTCCGGGTAATCAACCGGATCACAGGTATAAGAACCAAAATCGCGGTATGTGTGACCCATTTCAGTCAACAACCCGGTAACGAATTTTTTATATTCGATTCCCCTGTGGTCTGAACCTATAGCGATTTTCATCAAATTATCCCGTCCAATTATATTTTCCCCGGTATCTTCTCTGTAACAGCGAAAATCCATCTCCCATATTCTGAAAAAAGCCGCTAGGCCAGTGCTACTACCGCTTCAATCTCGGCCCTGGAAATAGCCCCCTCGCGCAGGAGAACAGCAACCTCTCCCGTCACATCCACCACTGTTGACTCAGTCCCCATAGGAGGAGGGACTGCCTCAATCACCAGGGGCAAAGAATCACCAAACTGGTGGTGAACGTCTTCGGCTGTCATAACGGCCGGCTGTCCGCTGATATTGGCGCTGGTCCCGATTACAGGCATACCGCTTCCTTTAATCAGTGCCCTGGGAACAGGATGGTCAGGCACCCGGATTGCTACGGTATCTCCGCCCGCGGTTATAATGTCTTTTACCACTTTGGTACGAAAAACCACCAGGGTTAAGCCCCCGGGGAAAAAGTGTTTAATCAAATGCCAGGCATAAGGAGGTAGCTCTTTGGCGACCTCATGTATCTGCGAAACATCTGCCAGAAGCAGCGGCAAAGCCATCTCCGGAGGCCTGCTTTTGAACTTGAAGATCTTTTCCACGGCCGATTCGATGTAGGCTCCCGCCCCCAGTCCGTAAACCGTATCCGTGGGAAAGGCCACCACGCCGCCCCCCCTGATTATCTCAATTCCCCGCTCGATTTGCTTCTGTATCCTGGCAGGCAATTCATCCAGCATGTACAGTACCCTACCTTCGCAAGCCTATCTTTGAGACCGCCGGTTGTTATACAATCCTGTGACAGGCTAGCATCCGGCTTTGCCCGGCACAACCAGAACGTCAGTGATAAGCTTTAATTTTCAGATTTTGCTACTTGACGCCAGTATATCACAATGGTAAGCTTTTTATAAATGGACAAAGTAGGTAATCCTCTTAGTTTGACCTCCGAAATTAGTCACCGTGTAGCAGCCAGCAACGATATTGAAGTCTCAACCTATCTGGAAATAGCCGAGCAAAAAACCGGGCAGAAGCAGGTAATAAAAACGGAATCTGAAACCGGGAACAAAAGAGAAACAATCGTTATTATCGACTTCGGTTCCCAGTACAGCATGCTTATTGCCAGGAGGGTCAGAGAGTTTCAGGTATATTGCGAACTGGTATCTCATGACACACCCTGGGAAAAAATCGCAGCACTCAATCCCAGGGGTTTTATTCTCTCCGGAGGTCCCGCCAGTGTCTATGATAGCGCAGCTCCACTGGCTCCGTCTTATGTCTATGAAAGCCGGCTGCCCGTATTGGGGATATGCTACGGCATGCAGGTCATTACCCAGCAGCTCGGCGGTACAGTAGCCCCCGGTCTACGCAGGGAATACGGGCATGCCATCCTTCACCTGAGCCACGTAGACTCACCCCTTTTTGAAGGTCTGCCGGAATCCATGGCTGTCTGGATGAGTCATGGGGACAGGATTGATAAAATGCCCCTGGGATTCTCCTCATTGGCCTATACGGAAAACACCACAGTAGCTGTTATGGGCAACGACCGGGGTATTTTCGGACTGCAATTTCATCCTGAAGTGGTCCACACGCCTGAGGGCAAGACCATTCTTAAGAATTTTGTCTTTAAAATATGCGGCTGCCGCAATACCTGGACCATCGGCAATTTCATTGAAGAAAGCGTCTGCCATATACGGGAGCAGGTAGGGCAGGGCAGGGTCATCTGCGCCCTTTCGGGAGGAGTGGACTCCTCCGTAGTTGCCAGCCTTATCCACCGGGCGGTCGGAGACCAGCTGACCTGCATCCTGGTAGACAATGGCCTGATGCGGAAAAACGAGATTACAACCACGCTCGGCACTTTTCGCACCTCCCTGGGAGTAAATATACAGCTGGTAGAAGCTGCCGACAGGTTCCTGCAAAAACTAAAGGGAGTAACCGATCCCGAGGAAAAACGTAAAATTATCGGCGAAGTATTTATACGCATTTTTGAAGAAGAAGCCCGCAAGATCGGCAGAGTCGATTTCCTGGCCCAGGGTACCCTCTACCCGGACGTGATTGAAAGCGCTTCTTCAGGCATTAAGGCGGCTGCCAAGATTAAAACTCACCACAATGTCGGCGGTCTGCCCCCGGATATGTCCTTAAAACTGCTGGAACCGCTCAGATCGCTTTTCAAAGACGAAGTCCGCAGGGTGGGAACAGAGCTGGGACTGCCCGATGAAATGGTCTGGAGACAGCCTTTCCCCGGTCCGGGTCTGGCAATTCGCATTATCGGAGAAGTAACCCGGGAAAAGCTGGACCTTCTGCGTGAAGCCGATGCTATTGTCCTCAGTGAAATAAAGGATGCCGGGCTTTATAAACATCTCTGGCAGACCTTCGCCGTGCTGACTGATGTCAGGTCCGTCGGCGTAATGGGCGATTTCCGCACCTACGGCCATTTGCTGGCCATCCGGGCGGTCACCGGGGATGATGCCATGACGGCTGACTGGGCACGCCTTCCTTATGATCTCCTATCCCGTATTTCAGGTCGTATCGTTAACGAGATTAACGGAATTAACCGGGTGGTATATGATATTACTTCCAAGCCACCTTCAACGATCGAGTGGGAATAAGACCTTTTTTCAGAGCTGGTATACTGTAACTATAATAAAGTACATATCTGATGAGTCAGTGTATTTGTCCTGGCAGGAGAAATTGTGGACAGGATTAGTCCCGTACAGGAGGTTACAACCTGAAATTACTAGTTATTGGAAGCGGAGCCCGCGAGCATACCCTGGTCTGGAAACTGTCTCAAAGCCCTGAAGTCAATGAAATATATGCCGCCCCCGGCAATGCCGGGACCGGACTGATCGCTTTGAATCTGGATATCAAGGCCGGTGATTTCGCAGCCCTGGAGCATGCTGTCAGGGAAAAGCATATCGACCTGATAGTGGTCGGACCCGAAGACCCGCTGGCAGCCGGCATAGTAGACTATTTTCAAAAGGCCGGAGTGCCCATTTTCGGTCCAACCCGGGCTGCTGCAAGGATTGAATCAAGCAAGGCCTTTTCCAAGGCCCTCATGCAGAAATATAACATACCCTGTGCCCAAAGCAAGACGTTTTCCGATATTGCTGCCGCCAGCCAGTACGTCCGGCAGCAGGGTGCACCGCTGGTCATTAAAGCTGACGGACTGGCTGCCGGTAAAGGCG
Source organism: uncultured Dehalococcoidales bacterium (assembly GCA_964387005.1). GTDB lineage: Bacteria > Chloroflexota > Dehalococcoidia > Dehalococcoidales > UBA3254 > CAYLVC01. The sequence goes on from CAYLVC010000080.1 coordinate 8,214, forward strand.
TTATCATGGCGGAAACCCTGCCCGAAGCACTGGATTCCCTGAAACGCATCATGGAATCCCGGGATTTCGGAGCGGCCGGGGACAAAGTAATTATCGAAGAGAAGCTTACCGGCAGGGAAATGAGCTACTTCAGTATTACAGACGGACAGACCATCCTGCCCATGATACCGGCTTGCGATTACAAGCGGGCGCTGGATGGAGACCGGGGATTGAATACAGGCGGCATGGGCAGCTACAGCCCGCCCTTTTTCACCACCCCCGAGCTGGAGCAAAAAATCCTCAAGACTATCGTTAACCCTACCGTCCAGGCACTGGATAGTGAAGGCAGCCGTTACCAGGGAGTTCTTTATTCCGGCCTGATGGTCAAAGACGGAGAAGCTAAAGTCATTGAGTTCAATGCCCGGATGGGTGATCCTGAATGCCAGGTAATCCTGCCGAGATTGAAATCCGACCTGCTGGATATTATACTGGGAGCGGTCAATTCCAGTTTAAGCTCAGTCACGCCCCTCTGGAGCAGCGAGGCCTGTGTAGGAGTAGCCCTGGCTTCCGGCGGTTATCCCTCCGGCTATAAAACAGGATTTCCCATCACCGGCCTGGACGATCTGGATAAAGACATCCTGGTTTTCCATGCCGGCACCAGAACAGGCAGCAAACCGGGGGAGGTGCTGACTGCCGGGGGACGCGTTCTAACCGTGGTGGCGCTGGGAAAAACCTGGGCTGAAGCCAGGGAGAAGATCTACAACAACCTGCCCAGGATCCATTTTGAAGGCATTCACTACCGCAAAGATATAGCATTATTTGGTTCTTAGCCGTCTGAATTTTATAAACACGGGGGCAAAAAGTATGCCGTTAGTTGCTGTGGTCATGGGTTCCAAATCGGACGCCGAGTTGATGCAGCCCGCGCTGGACATCTTAAAAGGCTTCAATATTGAATTTGAAGTAAATGTAATCTCCGCCCACCGCACCCCGGAGAAGGCCCGTGAGTTTGCCTCCGGAGCACGTTCCAGGGGAATAGAAATTATCATTGCCGCTGCCGGCGGGGCAGCCCACCTGCCGGGTGTACTGGCCAGCTGGACTACGCTTCCGGTAATAGGCATACCCCTGGCAACCAGCGAGCTGAAAGGGACCGACGCTCTCTACTCCATCGTACAAATGCCGGCCGGTATTCCGGTTGCCTGTATGGCTGTGGGAAGCTGGGGTGTTAAGAATGCTGCCTTTCTTGCTGCGGAAATACTTGGACTCAAGTATAATAGTATACGTGATTCCTATGAGGAATATAGAAAGAACCTTGCAAGGAGCTGAACGGTGATAGAGCGATATTCTCGGCCTGCGATGAAACGGGTTTGGTCTGATGAAAACAAGTTCAACAAATGGCTGGATGTTGAAATAGCGGTATGCGACGCCTGGGCGGAGCTGGGTGTAGTCCCCCGCAAAGCCATGCCTAAAATCAAGCTGGCCCGCTGCAACATTAAACGCATGGAAGAAATCCTTAAGGAAACCCATCATGACATGACGGCCTTCCTGGGTTCAGTTGCTGAAAGCGTGGGCGAAGAGTCCCGTTTTATCCACCTCGGTCTGACTTCTTCAGACGTTATGGATACAGCCACCAGCCTCCAGATGGTGGAGGCAGCGGACATCCTGGCAGAGGATATCAAGGAATTGATTGAAATAATCGCCCGGAGGGCTATCGAGTTCAAATACACCATCATGATCGGGCGAACGCACGGCGTACATGCCGAACCCATAACCTTCGGCCTCAAACTGGCCGTCTGGCTGGACGAGATGAGGCGCAATCAGCGGCGCCTGGCTGAAGCGCGAAAAACCATTGCGGTGGGCAAGATATCCGGCGCTGTCGGCACCTATGCCACCGTCACACCCGAAGTAGAAGAAAAAGCCTGTTCCAAATTGAATTTGCAGCCTGCTCCTATATCCACCCAGATACTGCAGAGAGACCGCCATGCTCAGTTTGTAACCACACTGGCCGTTATAGCCAGCTCACTGGACAAATTCGCCACAGAGCTTCGAGCCCTGCAAAAGACCGAGGTTCACGAGGTTGAAGAGCCGTTTTCCTCAGGCCAGACCGGGTCTTCAGCCATGCCTCATAAACGTAATCCGGAGCTGGGTGAAAGGGTCAGCGGACTGGCCCGCCTGATCAGGGGTCATTCGGTTACCGCACTGGAAAATATGGCCCTCTGGCACGAAAGGGATATCAGTCACTCCTCCAACGAGAGATTAATCTTGCCTGATTCCTGTCTGGCGCTGGATTACATACTCAACCTTTTTTCCGGCGTAATGAACGGCCTTCAGGTCTTTCCCAAGAGAATGAAGAAAAACCTGGAGATGACCAGGGGACTGGTCTTTTCACAGCGCGTAATGCTGGCTTTAATCGGAAAAGGCCTGAGCCGTCAGAAAGCCTATGAACTGGTACAGAGAAACGCTATGAAAGCCTGGACGGGCAGCCACAATTTTTTAACATTGCTCAAACACGATTCCGAGGTTATGGCCGCTATCAAAGCCACGGAACTCGAGGCTATATTTGATTACCAGTATTATCTGGGACATGTCAATGAAGTATTTAACAGATTGGGGCTGACCGAAGCCCAGTGGAGAGACAAGTCCGGAAATACAGCAGCCAGCAAGCTGGCTCCCAGGTCTATTCAGTCAAATTAAGAAACGGGGGTGAGTATGATAACCGATTCACCGGCAGTATTACTTAAGACCGATTTACCCATTCCTATGTTCGGTCACGGCAAGGTCAGAGATACCTTTGAACT
>CAYLVC010000081.1:0-10792 GCA_964387005.1 uncultured Dehalococcoidales bacterium
ATATCGCACTGGGTACCACCCTGATTTTCATTTTTTCACAAGTGCCTGATGAAATGGGGAGCATATTCCAGGAACTCCAGGAGCGCGGCTATGCAGTATCGGTCTTTCATACCGGGGAGGCCGGTCAGGAAAGCATCTATCCGGGAATCAATATATTCAGGGTATTGTGTTCGCCTGAAAAAAACGCCCTGGAAATCCGGGCTATATAATGAGCATATTCAAAAACATAATAATATATATCTCCCTTTTCGGCATGGAGACCTGCTGGCTATACGCTGCCCTGAGCGCTGCCAACCAGTCGGTAGACGATGTCCTGTTCATCCCGCTCCTGCTGGTTGCTCTTTTCCTTTCTCTGGGTATTTCCTTACTTTTAAAATTTCTGCCATGGCCCAAAGCGGTCCAAACCGCACTGAGCTGGATTATCTGGCCGGCCATTTTCCTGCTGATGGTCAAATTCCAGCTCTTTGCCCTGATGGATTTCAGCAACGGCATCTGGCTGGGTTCGATCGGCCACGCATTTTCCCAGATATTCTACCGGTTCGAAGCCCCGCTCTTGATTTTCATCAGTACCGCGGTCCTTTGGTGGCTGGGGCACAGAATGGCCTATTTCAGACCTGATTTTTCCACGGCAGTGATTGAGACCCAGCTCGGGGTGGTAATACTTGCCCTGATTTTTTTCAGCGCTTACCAGTTAAATTTGGAACAGTCCGGCTCTACCGTACAGGCCATCATTTTCTTTTTCCTGGCTTTGCTGGGAATTTCGCTGTCTCACGCCAGGGGTGAAAGCTGGCTCTCTTCCTCTCATAAAAAACACTGGTTGGGCATAACCCTGGCCGTTATCGGACTTGTCCTGGTATTCGGACTGGCAGCGGGCTTCATTTTTACCCCGGACTTTATCCAGGTGTTTGTCAACGCCGCCGGATGGATCTGGTCGATGATCGAAAGATTTCTCGCCTTTCTCGCCAGTCTGTTCCCCCCCTCTACTCAAACATCGCCTGAAATACCGACTGTGCCTGCAATGACACCACCCGCCACAGAAACGAACGGCGGTATTCACTGGCCGGAATGGCTTCGTCCCAGCCTCATGCTGGTCTGGCAGATACTGGTATTGGGGCTGCTGCTTGTTGCAGTTTGGCGGATTTCTTCGGATATCTTTCGCTGGCTGAGGCGTCATGCTCCCTCCGGTGGGGAGGAAGCGGAATCACTGAAGGGCGGCTTCTGGGCTGATTTTCGCAGTTTTTTCAGAAACCTGTTATACAGCCTGTTGAAAATCCGGCGGACGCCCCGGGAAGATGATAGTCTGAAAAACCTGCCGCCGCAGGCCGTATCGGTCCGCCACCTTTACTCTCAGCTTTTGCACTGGACGGCCTCGAAAGGCTATCCCCGTGAAGAATATCAAACGCCGGAGGAATACCGGAATGCGCTATACCGGCTGATGCCGGAGAAAGAGAAAGAACTGGACTTCATCACCAAACAATACATGAGTGTGCGCTACGGCTCCGGGATACCCACGGATGATGCCCTGTTCCGTTTGAAAGAAAGCTGGCGCAATCTGAAAAAGGAAGAGCTCAGGAAGACCGGAAAGTGAATTACCCCGCAGCAAGTCATGGCATAATCTCGAATTTGCTCAACAACCATACTGGAGTAGAGGATATAATAATATGGAAATGACAGATAACAGACCCGACCTGGAAACCACGGAAAAAGTTAAAGAGACCATCGACAAAATAACATCCAGCGTCAGCCGGGTAATCGTGGGGAAAGAGGAGGCCACCCGGCTCACTCTTGCCGCCCTGCTATGCGAGGGCAATGTTCTACTCGAAGATGTGCCGGGAGTGGGCAAGACCATGCTGGCGAAGGCCATCGCCAGATCACTGGGCTGCTCTTTCCACCGCATCCAGTGCACCCCCGACCTTCTGCCCTCGGACGTAACCGGTATCCAGTTCTACAATCAAAAGAGCGGCAATTTCGAATTCAGACCAGGCCCCATAATGGCCAACATCATACTCGTCGATGAAATAAACCGGGCTACACCGCGCACCCAGTCCTCGCTGCTGGAAGCCATGCAGGAGCAGCAAATCACCGTAGACATGGAGACGGTGCTGCTGCCCAGACCGTTTTTGCTGATTGCCACCCAGAACCCCATCGAACTGGAAGGCACTTTCCCCCTGCCCGAAGCCCAGCTTGACCGCTTTATGCTGCGCCTGCGGCTGGGTTATCCATCCGCAGATGAAGAGGGTATGATACTTTCCCGCTTCCGTGAGGGAAATCCCCTGGATAACCTGGTCAACGTGACCGGGGCGGAGGAGCTGATAAATCTACAGAAAATCTGCCGCAGGATCTATGTAGACGAGTCCGTGCGCAGCTATATTGTGTCTGTTATCCGCGCTACCAGGGAACATCCGGGCATCAAACTGGGAGCCAGTCCGCGTGCTTCGCTGGGTTTGAACCAGGCAGCACAGGTCTGGGCAGCTATGCAGGGCAGAAACTTTGTCATTCCGGATGATGTAAAATTACTGGCTGTGCCTGCACTCTCTCACAGGATTACAATCAAGGCTGAATCCCGGCTGAAAGGTCATTCCGCCGATGAGCTGATTAAAGAAATCCTGGGTAAACTGGCTGTGCCGGTAGAAGACAGGAAGCAGCGGAATACCTGAAATCCAGCGCCATTAACCGGACTCCAATATCATAATCGAATCAGGCGCTCCGTTATGACCGGCTGTCCAGGGCAGCCCTTACCATCGCCATGACATTCAGGGGCGGTGTGGTAACCGGCAACTCGCAGGCCGGCATCAGAATGTATCCTCCCGGCAGGTTACGACCGATCTCGATGCAGCGGCAGGCGGCCTGATAGACCTCATCATAAGAACCGCTGTTTAGCAATTGGGTTGAAAGGTTGCCTGCTACTATATGCCGGTTTTTGAACGCACCGGCCACTTCCACCAGGTCCATCTGTGAACCGATACTGATAGTGCTGCGGGGCGGCAGGGGAATATCAGCCCAGACTTCCAGATTGCGGCGGTGATTGCCGCAGATATGGACGGAAAAACGCCTGATACCCCGTTCCATCAAACCGGCGTTGACCTCCGACTGGTATGGAAATACAAATCTCTCGAACAGGCTGCGGTTTATCAAATCGTTCGAGTCCAGGGGAAAGGCAAAACCGGCGGCGCAGTTTTCCGGCCCGAAGTCCGCAATGGTAGCCTCAGCGGTCTTTAAAATCAACTCGACAGCCTTGCGGTAAAGGATATGTACAGCCTGCGGCTCTTTGTTGTACCAACGCAAAAGCTTCTCTTTGCCGGCTATTCCCGAGACTACATTGGTCACGCTTCCCCCACAGATTTTAGCCGGTAAACCCAGCCTGCGCATGGCCTCATTATAGCGGTGCTGCAATGGATAAACACCGGCAGTCCTGACATCCGGAACTTTAAGTGACTCCGCCTCTTCCGGACTGCTGATAACGTTCGCCTCAACCCTGGGCGCCGATTCGATATAGTTTTCGGGAAAGCGTATTTTCCCGCCGAATTCCCAGCCTCCCCAATCGGCCCAACCATAGTTCGGCGCATCATCATAGCCGTGCAGTTCGGCAGCCAATAGCTGTACCCTGACACACTGATCGATATCCGTAAAATAATCCTTGAGGCTGATGCCGGCCAACCGGGCCGCATACCCGCCGATAAAAGCCATCACCGGCACCCGGTCAGTTTTCTCTCCCCGGATCAGTGCCGCAATTCTTTCACGGCCTGTCATCTCTTTCATGTTAACGGTCTCCTTTTCAAATACATGACAATCATTGGATATTTCAAGGCCTGACGATGATGCCTTCATCAGCGGCTTTTTCCAGAATACTCCATAATATCGAGATCGAGGTTTCGACAGTACCGGAGCATTTGACATGGCTGTTCCAGTCAACTATCCGGCCGCGAATCCGGCGGCAGGTCGTGGAGTTAAAACGCTCTTTGAAGCAGCGATAATACTCCCCCGCTAACCGCCAGGCTATTTTATCGTCTTCCTGGAAGGAACGGCGGCCAAAGAGGTAACCGATTGCCATAGTACCTCCCACCAGAGCCCCGCAAACATCCTGTCTTCCCGCCAGTCCTCCTCCAAAAGGAGTGGCGATGCGCACCAGGCTTTTATCGAAGCCTGAATCCCAGGCCCCTGTGACATTCCTGAAAAGCAACTCCGAACAATGCGCATACTGGCTGCTGAGGTATTCCCTGATCGAAAGGTCGATAACATCCTGTAGCTGCATAAATATGTCCTTCCTTATTTGTATGTTCCCAGACTCATACCGCGCACCAGGTAGCGGTTGGCAAGAATGGAAAGAATTACAGGAATAATCATAGTAATAACAGCGGCAGCCGTAATCTGTCCCCAGAGTACCCCCCTTTCGCCGATAAAACTGGTAATACCGACGGGCAACGTCACGGCACTGGAACTGGTCAATATCAGGGCAAACAAAAATTCATTCCAGGCTGCTGTCAGGTTTAGCAACGCCACGGCGGCAATAGCCGGCCACATTTGTGGAATCATCACTTTAAGAACTACCTGCCAGTGATTGCAGCCGTCAATCAGTGCGGCTTCTTCCACCTCCCGGGGCATTTCTTTTATAAAAGAACTGAAAAGCCAGATCGAAAACGGCAGCAGAAAAGCCGTATATACGGTAATCAGGACGGCAGAGGAATCAATCAGTTTCAATGTATTGAACATGATAAACAGAGGGACAACAAAAGCTATAGGAGGAGCCAGCCGGACCGACAGTATCCATTGGGCCAGGCTGTTGTTCCCCCGGAAACGGAAACGGGCCAGGGCATACCCCGCCAGCAGTCCCAGTATCAGAGACAGGGCAGTAGACGCAACGCTGGTAACCAGTGTATTGATAAAATAATGAGGAAAACCGGTCTGTGTCCAGACGCTCTGATAGTTGTTCAGTTCCGGGCTGAAATCGAAGGGATGATTCCCGGTCATAGCCCCTTCGTTGGGGCGTAATGATGTGGTAATCACCCAGACTACGGGGAACAGACTCCAGACGGCAAAAAGTACCAGGATGATATACAGCCCGATTTTCACCGTGATACTGCGTTTATTGACCTGAAGCATTGGCCCGGATCCTCCGTATCACCGGATACATTACAATAAATGAAATGAATAACATGAGAAAGGATAAAGCAGCCGCGTATCCCATTTCAAAATCGGTAAAACCGACGCGTTTGATATACTGTGACAGGGTCTGAGTAATAATACCGGGGCCACCGCCAGTCATGGTGTATATTACATCAAAAGCCTTAATGGCATCACTCAGTTTGAATATAAACACCAGCATGATCGCCCAACGAAGATTGGGTAAAGTAACATGCCTGAAACTGAACCAGCGTGAAGCTCCGTCTACCGCTGCGGCCTCATAATATTCCTGGGGTATAGCCGACAGGGCGACCGCGAATATCAATATAGAGAAAGGTATCCACTGCCAGGTTTCCGCTACGATCACAGAAGCCAGCGCCCAGTCCGGACCCAACCAGACTTGAGGAGGAATCCCGACCAGTGAAATAGCCCAGTTGATAACGCCATAATTCGGATTAAGCATCAAACGCCAGACCATACCGGCTACCACAGGCACTACCATCATGGGGATGAGATAAATGATGCGGAAATACTTGCTGCCCCGCAGTTTTTGATTAAGCAGCCAGGCTATACCAAAACCGATCACGATTTCAATTCCTACGGTAATCAGTCCGAATTCGGCGGTTACCAGCAGGGACTGTGCCAGGAAATTGTCCTGGAAAAACGCCAGGAAATTGTCCAGCCCGATGAATCCGCGCGGAACCCAGGGCCTGACCAGATTATAGCGGGAAAAAGCCAGGTTCAAGGCATAGAGAAAGGGGTATACCGTAAGCGCCGCCAGGACCAATAAGGCAGGCGCTAGTAAAAGCCAGTGTACCCGTTTTTCCAGGTATTTACCCATTCATCATCCTTCAGGGGGGCTCATCGCCCCCCTTTTCAGGCTTTAACTACTTGTAGTAACCGCCGTCCCGCATCAGCTTATCAATCCTTTGCTGCATATTGTCCGCCGATTGCTGGACGGAAATTTCTCCCGCAAACAGGCGGGAAATCTCTTCCGCCCCTATTTGCCAGATTGAAGTAAACTCACCGATTTGCGGCCAGCCGAGGCCATATTGAACACTGTCCGAGAAAGCTTTGAGATATTTGAATTTCTGGTTCATGACGGCATCATCAAACAACGCCTGCGTAGCTGTTGAGAAACCTGTTGTCTGTGCCCGCTTGAGAGCGATATCGCTGGATGTCAGCCACCTGATAAACTGGAAAGAGGCTTCAGGATTTTTGGCCCTGGCCGGTATCGCCAGGCACCAGCCGCCAACCGTCGGAGCTTTACCCGGAACTACAGAATAGCCGATTTTTCCGGCAACTTTGGATGCCGCCGGATTCTCCAGGGCAGCAATTGATCCCGGCCAGACAGTCATCATGGCAATCTTGCCGTTTTGAAAATCCGCATTCTCTTCATCCCAGGCATATGTCCCAGCCCCGGGAGGAGTCACTTTTTCTTTGGCATAGAGGTCATAGTAGTACTGGATGCCGGCGATAGATTGGGCCGAGTTGATAACAGGTTTGTATTCAGCCGTGATCCAGTCGCCGCCAAAACTATGAATATAAGGAGTGATATCGCCCACGGTTGAGGGGAAATTCTTTCCCATAACAGTGGTCCCGTAAAGATCAACAGTGCCGTCGTTGTCGGTATCGCGGGTGAAGAAACGGGCTGCGTCCAGGAACTCCTGGTAATCTTCAGGTACCTTCAAGTCATAACCGTATTTCGCCTTGAAATCAGCCTTCTCGGCGGCATCGCCGAAAAGATCAGCCCGGTAGGCTAAAAGCTGAATGTCAGCCTGATGCGGCAGGGCGATATATTTGCCTTCGGCAGTTTCGGGGTACTGTATCATATGGTTTTTGATATAAACACTGGTATACTGATTCATATCGACTTTGTATTTTTTTATGTATTCATCGAGTACCAGAAGATAATTAGCCCTGGCGTAACCCTGCGCAGCTTCCCACATCATCTCCGTAACATCATAGGAGCTGCCATTTGCCGCAAACTCCGTCCCTAATTTAGCGTACAAATCAGTCATGCCGGTTGTAGTTATATTAACTTTCATACCGGTTTCAGATTCGAATTGAGGCAGAAGATCAGCAATCCCGTGATCATGACCGGTCATGAAGACATTAAGCTGTACTCCCGCAAAAGGCCTGGAAGCTGCCGGAGTATTGCTGGCCGAGGTAGTTGCAGCCGCCGGGGGGTTGGTTGTGGCTACAGGCGAATTAGTTGTGGCGGCCGGGGCTGTAGTTTTGGCGGCTGGAGTAGTTGAAGCATTGTTTGAGCATCCGCTCACAATAAACGCCAGGATAAGTGTACAGGCCACGAGGGCATAAATGACGTTTTTCAAAAGAGACTCCTTAAATTCAATTTTTACTAACAGTAATGACCATTGTTATTTTCAGGGCTGAAGGTAACTGAAATACCGCTTGAGCGGTGGAATAAATGCAGGTGTTCCGGGACGAATTCACAGGTGATCCGTTCACCCTGAGAAGGCACGCGTAAAGCAGTCGTTTTCAGCCGTAATGACTGGTCTCCAAAACCGACCTGGATGAGGGTTTCGGACCCCAGCATTTCCACCACCAGGACTTTGCCGGCAGGTCCGGGACCGGGGCGGAGATGTTCAGGGCGAATGCCCAGCAGGTATTCATCCTCCCGGCTGAGGGAGTTAATATTAAGGTTTTCTATCAGCGAACCGGGCAAATCCAGAGCCAGGCTGCTGTTTTGAAAACGGAGGCCGGGCTCCGCTGAAACCAGTCTTCCTGCTACCAGGTTCATGGCGGGACTTCCCAGGAAAGAGGCCACAAAGGAGTGCCGGGGATACCGATACACCTCAATCGGACATCCCACCTGGACCACCTCACCTGAGTTCATGACCACCATACGGTCACCCAGGCTCATAGCTTCGGCCTGATCATGGGTCACGTAAACGGTTGTGATCCCCAGTTCCTGGTGAAGTCGTTTTATCTCGGTCCGCATATCCAGCCTGAGTTTGGCATCCAGATTGGAGAGCGGCTCATCCATGAGATAGACCTTTGGACTGCGCACCAGTGCGCGTCCGATAGCTACCCGCTGCTGCTCTCCACCGGAAAGCTGCTGGGGCCGGCGTTTTAAAAGGTGTTCAATATGCAGAATTTCAGACATCTCCCGCACTTTCTTTTTGATTTCAGCTCCAGGATAACCCCTGGCATGGAGACCGAAGGCAATGTTTTCGTATACCGAGAGATGCGGATAAAGCGAGTACCGCTGAAACACCATTGCCATATCCCTCTCCCTGGCGACCAGATCGTTGATGCAGACTCCATCCATGAAAACTTCACCTGAATCGATTGTTTCAAGTCCGGCGATCATACGCAGAGTAGTGGTTTTACCGCAGCCTGAAGGCCCCACCAGGACAATAAACTCGCCTTCCGCGATATTCAGGCTGACATCACGGACGGCAGCCGTGCCGCCGAATTTCTTACCCAGGTTTTTGATCGTTAAGGAAGCCACGGCTATGTCCTGTCCTTGAGCAAGGACTGCACCAGTTTCACCGCTGAAGGAGCGGTTTCGGCATAACCGTCGGCCCCTATCTTCGCAGAATAAGCCGGGGTTACGGAAGCCCCGCCGACAATTACTTTAAAACGCCGGCGCAGCCCTCTCTGGTTTAGAATGGCAATAACCTCAGCCATTCCGGGCGCAGCCGTCGATAACAGGGATGAAAGACCGATAATATCGGCATTAACTTCCACCGCCGCATTCACAAAATCGGCATAAGGAACATCCTGTCCCAGATCTGTCACTGTAAAGTTCGCCCCCTCGAGCATAACTTTAACCAGGTTCTTGCCAATATCGTGGATATCGCCCTGAATAACCCCCAGGACCACATGCCCGGCTTTGTGAACTTTATCTTTCACCAGGTACGGCTGCAAGATCGCCAACCCGGCATAAAGGGCATCGGAACAGAGCAGCAAATCGGCCACCGAGTAATCGCCGGTCTCATACTTTTTCCCTACTTCCTCCATGCCTTTAATCAGACCCCCCGTTAATATTTCTACGGGAGGCATTCCGCTCTCGGCAGCCTTGCGGCATAATTCGGAGACTGATTTATCGTCCATTAAAACAATAGACTGAGCCAGTTCAAAGATAAAATCATCCATCATGTCTGCTCCATCCGGGTATTTCCAGTTGTTATGGGGTAACTTTCAACGCGCTGGCAATCTCCGCTTATGTCAAATTGGATAATAGCGGGCACACTTCAACTGAAGAATGAAGCGGCAGGACTGCTTGATAATGGTAAAACAGACGTCCTGACACAGAAATGCTGCTGACACAAAGAGTCTGACACGACAGAAACCGGGGATAACTGCTTTATAGAGGCAATACGTCCGGGGTAACGCTGAAGGTCTTTGCAGCAGACTGGAAACGATGCACAACGCGCATCCGCTTACCGGCTCATGTACGGCGGTTTAAAGCTGCCATAGCGTCACCCCCTTTTTTATACTTTGTCGGCTGAAAAGTACAGCCATCCAATATTATAATTGTTAACGTAAAGTAAAGCAATTTCATATTCAACAATAAAGCTCCACACCAAATCACACATGATAACTAATATTGATTAAAAAGCAGTAATGGATATATGATAATATAGTATTATGTATAATGGTTACGAGTTGGAATAAATATCAGGAGGTTACTTAATGACAAAATCAAATGAAGAAATCACCCCGGACGCCTACAAACAAATAATGAAGGCAGTGGTACACGCCTCAGCACTGGGACTCGGCGGAGTCCTGAGCAAATTCAAGGCTGAATCAGAACGCACCGACTTTATTCGTGCCTATGTTGACAAAGTGCGTTTCTATCCTGACCAGACGGGCTATTTCTTTGTCTATAACCTGGACTGCGTCAATATCGCCCTGCCTTATCCCAATGAATGGCAGGGAAAAAACCTTTATGATCAAAAAGACTCTCATGGCAAATATGCCCTGCGCGAACTGGCTGCGGCCGCCAAAGCCGGCGGTGGTTTTGTAGAGTATTACTGGGTCAAACCCGGACAGACCGGGGATTTCAAGAAACTCGGGTATACCGAAACTATTCCCGGCACCAATTACTTTATCGGCACCGGAATGTATGTTTAACAACCGGAATAAGTAAAACAGGGGGACTTCCAGTTTTCCGGATTGATTGCAAAGGAAAATGCCTGGAAGTCCCCCTTCTAACAAGTATCCCATCGCAGTCTTTGACTGTTATATAACCGCTTTCCCCTGCATTGGAAGGAAAAGGCGACCTTCGCGGTCGCCCAATTATACAGATATAGCATGTTCGATGATACTGCTAAAAAATCAATATTGACGATGACTATGTAAGAGGTTACCATATTGAGTATATCCCGGCTTCAAAGGGAAGCCGGTCATTCGATCCCTGGTATCTTTATCCGACTGCTCTTTTAAGGATTCCCGAAAATGCTTCAGGAAGAAGCCCTGAAAATACTGAAAAACGGTCATAACGTCTTTCTTACCGGGGCCGCCGGCAGCGGCAAGACCTTTCTTCTGAATCAGTATATTCAATATCTGAAGTCCAGGAAAGAACAGATTGGCATTACAGCCTCAACCGGCATTGCGGCCACTCACATGGAAGGGATGACCATTCATTCCTGGGCAGGTATCGGCTTGCTGCGCACTGCTTCGGATAAACAAATCCAGG
>CAYLVC010000082.1:0-10746 GCA_964387005.1 uncultured Dehalococcoidales bacterium
CTATGGCTGGATCGCTGATCAGATAGGAAAACCGCTTTCTGCACGCGCTGTCGGACAGGCGTTGAATAAAAATCCTCTACCTATTATTGTTCCCTGCCATCGCGTGATAGCTTCCAGCGGACACTTGTGTGGATTTGCTGGTGGATTGGACCTGAAACAAAAACTTTTAGCCATGGAATCCAAAATGAATACCGGCTGAAGACTGGTTCATTTTTTACTGCTTCTGTTGTTTCTTGACCTCGGCTAAATACAGGCGGATTCGCTTTCTCAGCTTTTCCAGTGATTCTGACGCAGCTTCAAGTTCGGCAACAAACTCAAAGGCTGAAGAAAGGGCTGGGTCATTTTCACCGGTTCTGCTGTCAGGCTCCTCTCTCGGTCTTGTCTCAGCCTGGATTTCTGAAAACGTAGTAAGACCGGGTTGCAGGCTGAAAATGTAAGCATTTAATCTGAGTTTCAATTTTCGTACTTTCATTATACCGAAATGAGGAACTGCCCGCAGGACCGATTCAGTCGAGTTTGCCAGTTGTTCAAGATTTGTCATCCCCAAACTATGCAGTTTCTTTAATTCACAACCCTTAAGTTTCAGTACGTCAATACTGGTATCCCTCAGTGAAATCCCCTGGCCTCGTAAGCCGGCAAGTATATCAGGATTAACCATCTGGTCCTGAACCCTGGAAACGCTTTTGGCTGGTTTCCGGTTGTGAAGCAAGGTTTCAACAGGTTGATCGTTTTTTGTTTTCAAACTCATTTTTACCATTCCAGATTGATTTTCAGAAATATACTGGCAGCGGTATTTATGCGAGAATTATATGTTAAACATTTTGATGGACAGCCAATTACATGATAATTGTTTCTTTACCCGGTATTGAATAGGCCTTTCGTCTTAACAACCCGATGACAAAAGTACCGTTTGACTGAGCGGGCGATAAAACAAAAACAATCGTGTTAAAATATTAATGTACAAAAAAATCCGAAATGACACAGGAGGATGATATGTCAAAGAGAGTATTGACTCATGAAACCGGGCCGGTCCCCATCCTGACAGCCTGCCCAACCGTCCTGATAGGCTCGAAAGTGGACGGTAAAGCCGATTTTGCTACTGTTGCCTGGACTGGGGTGGCTGCCAGCGTACCGCCTTCCATCTCTATCGCTCTTCAGCACCACCGTTATACGTTAAAGGGAATCCGTCAAAATATGGCATTCTCAGTAAACATTCCATCAATCGATATAGTGAAGGAAACTGACTATTGCGGAATAGTCACCGGAGCAAAAACCGATAAAGCCTCCGACTGCTGCTTTTCTGTTTTTTACGGCAAACTTGCAACCGTTCCTTTTATTCAGCAATGCCCGATCAACCATGCCTGCGAGGTTGTCCAGATCCTGAACCTGGGCAGTCACGAACTCGTGGTAGGCAGGATAGTTGAAACGCATGTTTCCGAAGAATGTTTAACAGACGGTCGGCCTGATGCTCTTAAAATCAGACCTTTTGTTTTCGCCAATGGCAAATATTTTTCTCTCGGCGAATATCTTGGTGACGCTTTCCGCTGTGGCAGTACAATCAACGAATCCACCACTGCAACTGCTGTGCAGGAGATGCAAAAACAGAAAAAATAACTAAATCAACTGGAAATACCGGGGCAGCCTTACATCATCTTCGTTTTTGAAAAGTCCGCTTCATACTTTTCTATAAGCCCGTCAGCTGCGAAGCTGAAATATTTGTTGTCTCCGACAATAATGTGGTCCAGCAGCTCTATTTGCATCATAGAACCTATATGTACCATGTTGCGCGTCAGTTCTTTGTCATTGTGGCTGGGTTGAGGATTACCCGAGGGATGGTTATGCACCAGCACCAGGGACACGGCATGGAATCTTATTGCCCCTTCAATCACCTCCCGGGGATATACATAGCTGCTGTCAACTGTTCCTTGAGACAGGTCCTTTATCTCGATAATTTTGTTTTGGCTGTTCAAATATAAGACTTTAATAATTTCCTTTTTGACATCCCTCATCGTGAGATAGAAATAGTTATAAACATCCTGGGATGTGTTGAAAGCAGGGCTCTCCAGGCTTTTTTCCTTGAGATATTCTCCTGCTACGGCATGCATGAACTTAAAACCAAACACCCCGTTCGGTCCCACTCCCTTTACCTTTCGTAGTTCCTCCTCCGGAGCCTCCATCGCTCCCCTCAGCGTCTTAAATAGACGCATTATTTCCTTGGCCTGGGGTTTTACATCTCGGCGCGGAATGCCCAATGTAAGCAGCAGCTCGACGATTTCATAGTCCTGAAAACCATTCAGTCCTGATTTTAAAAATCTTTTCCGCAGCCTTTCACGATGGCCTTTAGCATCCTCTTTTACCTGGTTTTTCTGCATTTCATCACTTCTCGGGAGATAGGGGGATAATGTATTTTAACATCATTTTATCAACAAGGGACAGTTACAGACACTGTGGTCCCTTTATCCATTTCAGAACTTATATTGAGTTTACCTCCGATAAGACGGATTCGTTCGTCCATTCCTACCAGCCCCAGCCTGCCGGCACGCGGCAGATCGGTCAGCTCTCCTTTGAGTTGAAAACCTTTTCCATTATCCTCGATCAGAATCTTCAGACTATCAACCTCAAAACTGATCGTGACATCCAGCGTTGAAGCTTGTGCATGTTTCTCGACGTTTGTCAGGGCTTCCTGTACAACCCTGAAAATAGTCAGCTCTACATGTCCGGGAAGCCGCCTTTCGCGACCTTCAATGACCAGGGAGGTCTTCAGATTGCCTCTCTGTTGCATATCTCTTACCAGCCAGCGCAAAGTGGCCATTAGTCCAAGGTCATCCAGCATGGGGGGTCTGAGATTCTGGCTGAAGCGGCGCACTCCCTGAAGGGCTGTCCTGGCCTGCTGCTCGAGCTTCTGCAAAAAAACAATTGTCCCGGAAGAGAGTCCCGTCCCAGCGTCCCGAATGAAATTATCTATCTGGCGGGTCAGCGCATAGAGGGCTTGAGCCGTATCATCATGCAGATCACGGGCAATACGGTTGCGCTCCTCTTCCTGCGTACGGGTGATTTGCTGAACATAATACCTGAGATTATCCTGCATACGCCGCTCCCTGGTAACATCTCTGGCTACGTGTTCGAAGACCTGGTTCTCCCCGTCATACTTAATCAGCGAGGATGAAATCATGAGGATGATCTCACGCCCGTCCATCCGTACCAGATGCTGCTCATATGGCTGCTGAAAAGGGATATTTTCAAGCAAATTGCGGCGTACTTTCCGGGCCAGATTCAGACCTTCCCAATTCAGGGATTCTCTAACATCCCGGCCAATCATTTCATCTGCGCTGGCAAATCCGGCCAGTTCACCTGCGGCGCGATTAGCCGCAACCACTCTGCCATCTAGATTATGCGCCCATATTGCATCACTGGCATGCTCCAGCAAGCGCCGGTAGTTAGCTTCAGAGACAGCCAGCCTCCGGGAGGTATCTCTCTGGATTTCAAATAAACGGGCATTTTCAACGGCCATGGTAATCTGTGTACCGATAGTAGTGAGGAGTTCAACTTCTTCTGCTTTGTATTCTTCTGGCTGACGTCTGGCGACCGCAACCAGCCCGCTGGTCCGGCCTTTTAAAACCAGGGGCACTATCAACCATGTTCGAATCTGATCCTCCAGAAATGCGGACCTGTACAAATCATCGACTCCTGAAAAGTCACGTACGACCAGGGGACGTCCGCTGAGGGCTGTTTCGCCAAAAAGTCCCTCTCCGGTTTTTATTATCTCTAATATCGAAGCCAGCCTTTCCGGTAGACCTGTATGGGCTGTCAGTCTTAACCTGTTATCTCCCTCACCTTCAGTGAACAACACAGCTATCTGGCTGGACATCAGTTCAGCCACCATCCCGGTTATTTTTTGATACAAGGTCTTCAGTTCCAGCGAACTGACCAGGACAGACCAGACCAGATTCAGGACCGCAAAACGTTTTTCACTGACGGTAAGAGCATCAACATTCCTTTGAAGAATACGATGAGCTGAATCCAGTTCAGCCAGTGCGGTTATAGTTTTCTTTTTTTCTCTTGCCTGAGTCCAATACCAGAAGTTGAAAAACAGACCCATTGACACCACACCAATTATTTCCAGCAAGGCGTCGACCAGTGAGACCGAACTAAAAAAAATAGCGGATAAAGAGACTGCAAAGGCTATTACTGTTACAGGTAAACCCGCGGCAGGACCGAAGACCAGGGTAGCGTAAAGGACCGGTCCCAAAAAAAGAATCCGGCCCAGGCTCACCAGGACATACCAGAAACTGGTTTCCATGACGGAGTCTTTAACAAAACCGGTCAGACCGGCATATTGAAGCAGGCTAAGAACTAACAGCAGGGCTAATATTAACCAGAAATGACGGTTTTGTAAATATCTCATAGTCCGATCGTTAGCCTGTTACGAGGGAATATCTTCAATTGTAAACCAGCCCTTTTTAAGCCCGTATATCATGGCTTCAGAACGAGAGCCTATACCCAGTTTATTAAAAATACTCCTCATATGGGCCTGGACCGTACGAATGCTGATAAACAGGGTCTCAGCTATATCTTTGTTGCTTACCCCTTTGGCCGCCATCTTAAATACTTCCATTTCACGTTCACTAAGATTATTGGCGCTTGGAGCAGCCTTAATGGAGCATGTTTCAGGAGTTTTCCAGTGGGCCATGATCTTGCGCAATACGGCTGGATGAAGTACAGGTTCTCCGTTGTAGACAGCTCTAACGGCTTCAATCAGCTTGTCGCCGCTGATATCTTTCAACAGATAACCGGCGGCTCCAATTTCGAGAAGTCCGAAAATATACTCGTCATAATCATATCCGGTCAGTACCAGAATAATGGTTGAGGGTAATAATTCCTTTATTTTTTGGGTAGCTTCAACACCACCCATCCCGGGCATAGCTACATCCAGTATAATCACATCCGGCTTCAGCTCAACAGCCAGGCGTATAGCTTCTTCCCCATCGCTGGCTTCTCCCACCACCTTCATATCAGCCTCATGCTCAAGCAGCTGGCGTGTGCCCTGCCTTAAAATCACATGATCATCCACTAACAATATGCGTATCATCATCTCAAACTCATTATACTCTGCGTTATTTTGGCCTTTCAAGTAAAAATAGGTGTTAATGCCTAATCGTATTTGTAACAAATTGAGTGCTTATACGGATGCAGGGCTGCCCTGGTATGTAATTTACTTATAATAGAGAGCCTGAGTTTATATTATAATGGATAATTAGCAGGGCAGGTATTTTTGTATTATTTTGTTCTGCGATGAAAATTTAAAACTTTCCCTGAATATATCGATAGCAGTGAAAACTAAAGGTAGTATGCCGGGTAGTTGTACACTTCAGGCCTAAATTGATATTCCCTGTTGATGAACATTAATTCAGTTACAAATAGAATAACCCAGAGGACAGAATCATGAATCAAAATGTGGAAAAGATTGAAGAAACTACAAAGGAATCTGTAACTCCTGCAGAGCTGGCGGATATCGATAGCATTCTGCTGGAGGAAAGAAACCGGGGCAACGGCTGTAGCAGCGGCAGCCGGATTTATGACGAAATCCGCAAGTATATCGCTGAAACGGAAGGTCAGGCCGGGGCGTTAATCAGAGTACTTCAGAAATCACAGACTCTAGTTGGCTACCTCCCTCCCCAGGTCATTAAAGCCATATCTTACGAAATGAAATATCCATTGAGTGAAATCTACGGCATTGTCAGCTTCTACCACTTTTTCTCGCTCCATCCCAAGGGTAAATACGTAATCCAGGTCTGTATGGGCACCAGTTGTTATGTTAAAGGCGGACAGGCCTTACTTGATGCTCTCAGAAAAGAAATGAATCTTCTGCCTGACCAGATTACCCCTGATGGCAAATTCTCTTTGGAAGTAGTACGCTGCCTTGGTGCATGCGGGCTTTCGCCGGTGATGTCGGTAGGTACGGATATTCATGGTCGAGTTAAAGCCAGTAAGCTGGTTGAAATACTAAACGCTTATAGCTAGGATTGGTGGTTTATGACTAAAACAATCAAAAACATCGAAGAGCTAAAACTGTTTCATGAACAGGTCAAAGCTAGAACAGATGACTTAGAATCTCAATTCCAGGTTAAAGTTCATATGGGAAGCTGCGGCATTGCATCCGGTGCTGAGCGCGTATATGAAACCTTCAGCCGTGAAATGGCCAAAAGAAAAATGCCCGGGATAGTAGTGCAAAAAGCAGCCTGCATCGGTCTCTGTGATATCGAGCCGGTGGTCAGCATTTTCATTCAGGGTGAAGAGCAGGTAATATACCACGATGTAGACGAGAATAAAGCTATCCGTATTATCGAAGACCACCTGCTCAGAGGGAAGCTGATTACCGAATGGGCTTTTGATATGAACTCGCCCCGTTTTAAGCTTCAGGAAACCAGGGTAATGGGGAATCAATACCAGGACCCGACCGATATAGATCTATATATCGCTCAGGGCGGGTATTTAGCCCTGGCTAAAGCCCTGACGCAGATGAAACCCAACGATGTTATTAATGAAGTTCTGAAATCAGGTTTGCGGGGAAGGGGTGGAGCCGGCTTTCCTACCGCCAGGAAATGGGAATATGTCAGAATTTCCGATTATGATGAAAAATATGTCGTATGCAACGGCGATGAGGGCGACCCCGGCGCATATATGAACCGCACAGTGCTGGAAGGCAATCCTCATGCGCTCATAGAAGGCATGGCCATCGGAGCATACGCCATCGGCAATGTGAAACAGGGTTATGCCTACATCCGAGCTGAGTATCCCCTGGCTATCGAGACGCTTAAACTGGCTATTTCCCAGGCCATGGAATACGGCTTCTTAGGTAAAAATATCCTGGGTACCGGTTTTGAATTCAATCTTGATATCTTTCCGGGCGCCGGAGCTTTTGTCTGCGGGGAAGAGACTGCCCTTCTCACCTCCATTGAAGGGAAAAGAGGAAATCCGCGGCAGAGGCCACCATTCCCCTCCAATCCCGGCGGAGGTCTTCTCGGCAAACCCACCACATTGAATAACGTCGAAACATGGGCCAACGTTCCGAATATTATTCTAAAAGGAGCTGACTGGTTTTCACAGGTCGGCAATGAAAAATGCAAGGGAACAAAAACCCTCTGCCTGGTTGGCAAGGTCAATAACCCTGGTTTAGTGGAAGTCCCCCTGGGCACATCCCTTGGCAAACTGATCTTCGATATCGGCGGAGGCATTCCCAACGGGAAAAAGTTTAAAGCAGTCCAGTTGGGTGGCCCCTCAGGTGGGGTTATTCCTATCGAACACATCAATACCCCCGTGGACTATGATTCCATTCCTTCACTGGGCGCCATTATGGGGTCCGGCGGCGTGGTGGTCATGGATGAAAACAGCTGTATGGTAGATGTCGCCAAATTCTTCCTTGAATTCAATAAAGATGAATCCTGCGGCAAGTGCTCTCCCTGCCGCGCAGGAATCCCCCAGATGTTAACCATACTGAACAAAATCAGCCGTGGGGAAGCCAAGCTGGAAGATCTGGATACGCTGGAAGAATTGGGAGAAATGATTTCCGGCGTCTCTCTTTGTGGACTCGGACAAACTGCAGCCAACCCGGTCCTGACCACTTTGCGATATTTCCGGGATGAATATGAAGCCCACATTATTGACAAAAAATGCCCGGCATCTTTCTGCCGCGGACTTTTTAAATCACCCTGCCAGCACACCTGTCCGGTTGAACTGGATGTCCCGGGTTATGCCGCCCTGATTAAAGCCGGCAGATATGCCGATGCCTATGCCTTGATCAAGCAGCGCAATCCCCTGCCCTCGGTTTGCGGCAGGGTTTGCAACCATCCCTGCGAGCAAAAATGCAACCGTGCTCAAATCGACCAGCCAATCGCTATCCGTGAGCTTAAACGCTTCGCTTCGGACTGGGCTTTCGAACATAATGCAACCTTTGTACCCAAACTGAAACCCTCGAAAAATAAAAAGGTGGCCATCATCGGGGCCGGACCGGCTGGCCTCGCAGCCGCCTGGGACCTGGCTATCGAAGGCTATCAGGTTACTATTTTCGAATCTTTACCGGTTGCCGGCGGTATGCTGGCGACCGCTATACCTGAATACCGCCTGCCAAAAGCTATCCTGCAAAAAGAAATACAGCAGATACAAGACCTGGGTGTTGAGATCAAACTCAACTTTACCGTGAATTATGTTAAAGGACTTGTGCAGGAAGGTTACCAGGCTGTTTTTATCGCTTCCGGTGCACATAACGGGACCAAGATGGGAATTCCGGGAGAGACCCTGGAGGGGGTTTATGATGCCATCCATTTTCTAAGGGAGATCAATCTGGGACATTCCGTAAATGTTAATGTGGGTAAAAAAGTAGCTGTTGTCGGCGGGGGAAATTCGGCTATTGACTCAGCCAGGGTAGCCCTGCGCAAAGGAGCGGAAGAAGTACATATCATCTACCGCCGTCAAAAGGCCGATATGCCGGCTGAAGAAGAAGAAATCAAGGCAGCCGAGGAAGAAGGAATCATCTTCCATTTCCTGACCAATCCGGTAAAAATTATCGGAGAAGGAAAGGTTGCAGGAATTGAACTTATCCGTATGAAACTGGGTGACATCGACAGCAGCGGACGCAAGTCTTCTCATCCGGAGGCCGGTTCTGAATTCACCATGGAAATCGATACCGTCATTGCCGCCGTCGGACAGAAGCCGGAAACCTCATTTGTCAACATCAATGAAATACAAGTCGCCAGAGACGGTACTATCGTAGCGGACAAACGGACACTCGCTACCGGGAAACCGGGAATATTTGCCGGCGGCGACGTCGTTACCGGACCCAAAACTGTAATCGAGGCTATGGCTCAGGGTCAGAGAGCAGCATGTTCTATCCGGCGGTACCTTGAAGGCCAGGAACTGAAACCCCGGATGGAGAGAAGAGTCAATGATACTATACAGGTACCCCAGGAACCCACCAGTCTGGAAGAGTTAAAGGAAAAAGCCAGGATTGTGGCCGGGGAAATCGATATTTCTGAAAGAAAGTGTTCGTCTAAAGAAGTAACCCTGACCTTTAGCGAGGAAGAAGCTATACAAGAAGCTTCACGCTGTATGAGATGCGACCTGGATTTGGGAGGTTAATCAATGCAAGAGATAGTCCTGACAATAAATGACACAAAAGTTAAAGGTTTTCAGGGCGATACAGTCCTTGAGATATGCAAGCGGAACGGGATTGATGTGCCCACTCTCTGCCACCTGCCGGGCATAAAAGATTTAGGAGCTTGCAGGATGTGCGTGGTGGAAATTGAAGGTGAAAGGAGAGTCACTCCTTCCTGCACTTACCCCGCACGGGACGGGCTGGTGGTCAAAACCAACACTGAAAAGCTGGAAAAATACCGTAGACAAGTTCTGGAGCTGTTGTTCGCCGAGCGCAACCATTTCTGCATGTTCTGCGAACAGTCCGGAGACTGTGAACTGCAAAAATTAGCCTACCGCTATCAGATGCAAAGCGTGCGCTACAACTATCTCTTCCCGCAAATGAAAGTCGATTCCTTTAGCCAGTATTTAGCCATCGATCACAATCGATGTATTCTTTGCGGGCGCTGTATCAGGGTTTGCGACCAACTTGAGGTCAGGCATACCCTGGACTTCGGAGGCAGGGGATACAATACCACAGTATGCGCTGATTTGGACCAGGGGCTGGGTAAATCAACCTGCACTCAATGCGGCGCCTGCTTCCAGGCCTGTCCGACCGGTGCAATTATGAGCAAGGTCAGCATGTATAAAGGCCGGAGCTACACCTGCCAGAATGTTCAGACAATCTGTTCCGGCTGCAGCATCGGCTGTGAATTAAATGTTCTGGTTAAAGATAATAACATCGTCAGAATCGAGTCTCCCGAAATCTCTTCCCCCAGGGGTGTGTTGTGTAAAATCGGCCGGTTTGAAAACCTTCAACCTGCCGGAGTGCGAATTCACACACCCATGAAACGCAATAAGCAGGGCACTCTGGAAGAATGTTCCGTTGATGAGGCCATCTCGGAAATAGCCCTTAAGTTCAGGGAGTTCAAGAACGATTTTGGTGGCATTATCACATCCCGCAGCACAACTGAAACCCTGGCAGTTTTCAGGGACCTCTTCAATACCGCCGGAAGCAGCCAGACAGACACACTTGATGGTAAAAAATACCGGCTGCTTTTCAACGAGTTGAAGAAGCTCGGCAACAACCAGGAAAACGACCTGACCTTCGATGAACTGACAAAAGCGGACTGCATAATGGTAATAGGTGCAGACCTGGCCGAGACACATCCCATGGCGGCCACTTTCATACGAAGACAAATAAAACAGGGCAATACCCAGCTTATTATGGTCGATCCTGTCAAAGACCCCTTCGGCTATTTGACTGATTTATGGCTGGAACCTAAAGCAGGGACTGAAGATTCTTTACTGAACGGACTGGCCAGCCTGATGAACGGAGATAATCAGTCCTCCAGTGGAGAGGATATCGTAATTCGCCTCAACCAAATCACCGGCATCGATCCGGAGTTGACCCGGGCTGCGGTCTCTATACTGCGACAGGCCAAATACACTGTTGTTGTCTACGGCACCGGTCAGAGTGAACTGGATGTGGCGCTGGCTGATAGTATGGCCAAATGGGCTTCCCAAAAAGACATGAATTGCAGGCCCGGGTTGATTGCTCTCAAGCCAGCCATAAACAGCGAGGAAGCCTGGAAACTTGGATTGGCCAGGCAGGGT
>CAYLVC010000083.1:0-1691 GCA_964387005.1 uncultured Dehalococcoidales bacterium
CGGGTAAGATTCCAAAGATAGTAGTTACCGATCATCTCAATTCATATCTGGATGGTATTGAACTGGCCTATGGATCAGATACCAAGCACAAACAAGGTGAACCGTTTACCATTGAGAACAATACAAACCTGATTGAACGTTTCCACGGTTCACTGAAAGACCGTACAAAGGTCATGAGAGCGTTAAAGAATAAAACAACCTTACAACGGTTTACCGATGGCTGGTTAGTCCATTACAACTATTTCAGACCGCATATGGGTATTGATAACAAATCTCCGGCAGAAGTAGCAGGTTTAAAATATGAAAACCGTAGCTGGGCGGATGTGGTAGGATACGAGAAAAAACCGATTGTTCAGACGCTTGAACCCCAGCCGAAATAGGAGGTTTTATGTTGGAATATTTTGGTGGTACTGTACCTGTTTATAGATGGACTGTATTTTTAGCTATCATTTGGATAATGAGTACACCGTTTATTTTGGTTTATGTGGTTAGATCATTAAAGTTTTCTATAAAGCCAAAAACAAGCACCACCCAAAGCCAAAACAAGCACGATAATAACCCAATTTGTCCAATCAGCCGTACTAATACTACGAATAAGACCTGCAATAGCGGCAGAACCTACGAACCATATGATAAAAGATAAAATAAATTTAGTAGTTTCTGACATTTATAACTCCTCAAATCGATTTGAAGGTATTATATCAAAATCTATATAAGAGTGCCTAATGCTACGAAAAGTTACAAGAACCTATTTTATTTTATTGTTTCGCTGCTGGTATAATAGGAACAAATCAGACAGCTAGCCGGTCTCAACCTTTTCAGGCAGTAAACCTGTGCTGCACAGGGAATCTGCAATACAAGTAACAAACGAAGGAGTAAAAAAGATGTATCTGGTCAAATGTACCCTTATGAGATTTGAAGCCGATGAAGAAGCCTTTCCCTGCCATTTCAAATACAAGATCGGGGAAGAAATATTTTATGACGGTGTAAAATTCACCGGTCGGGTCTGTCCTCATCTCATTGTGCCCATGATGCCGGTAGTCTACGGTGTTCACTGCCTGGGACATAAATACTCTGAGAATATTGCTTTCCGTTACCGCGGCCTGGATATGAGAGATCCTTCCATGACTAAATATGATGGGGCCGGCTGGAAACCCAGAAAATCACCGGATGAGGCACTTGTCAAGAAAACTACAGCGGTATTACCCACGGTTTCACTTAATCAAAAAGCCAGGGGAGCACATTTCTTCTGCAGCGACAACCGCACTCTGGCCCATTTTTCCTGCGAACCGGTTGATTTGAGCGACAGCGAGTTCTGTCAGCCGTTTTACCGCCGGGCCATCGCCCTCCTGGAAAAAATAGAAGCCGAACCGGGAATCTCGCAAGACGATCTACTCAAAAGGTTCAGTGACTTTGAAAAGAATGAGATTTCTCCTCCGCTGACGCCGGTACTGACACAGGTCCTGCTGGAAACGCTTTCCGATATGAACTACATTCAGATCCTGGATCGAAAAGCCAGTGCAACAGGGAGACAGCCTCCCAGCCGTCCTAAAATAGGTTAAGAACTTTTTTTAACTGGTTTAAGTTCAGCTTCTCTTCGGTCCCGGGTATATCCGGCAATCGCTTTTACCCGGGATCGAGTCTGACTTACTCATGACCAATAATTTGCCATGGTGTTGCGGCTCCACCTG
>CAYLVC010000083.1:1791-10579 GCA_964387005.1 uncultured Dehalococcoidales bacterium
CAGGCTGAAATAGAAATAGCCCTGGGAGAGGAATGGGAAAAGTACGTTATGACCAAACCCACCGTACTCTATATTCCCAAAGGACTCCAGCACTGTCCTCTAAATATCAAAAAAGTAGGCAAGCCGTTTTTCTTCGGGCATATAATGAATACACCGGGTTATACCAAAACGCTGGCATCCGATCAACCCTGATCAAACGGGACCAGCGTTTTGCTGTCTGGGACTCTTTGTTAAACCTGCCGCAACCTGTTTAGTTCGGACATCGAAGGTTGCTTTTTGGATGCTTGAGAAAAATATCCGTCCAGGCCATCAGGGATTAGCCATGGGTTTTCCCCCTTCAGCCAATCGAGGATAATTCAAGGCCCGGTTATTATTGGACCACCGCTTTTCTAACCAGTTCAATCAACACGTCTACCGGTAAACGCTCCCTGGTTTTGGCCAGAAATCCGCTCTTATGAGCAAATTCAATCTCAGGAAAACCGGCAATCAGGTTAAAATCCACCGGCGTACCTTCATATCTGAAAAGGCGCCATCCTCTGCTCAACTTGTCCAGTGAGATGACAATGCCGGGCGGGCTGCTTTCCTGCCGTCGGAACTCTTCCAGACCAGATGACTCCCTGGTTTCTCCGATTACTGCTGGTACGCCGGCAATGACCATGCGCCTTGCTGCTTTCCAGAAGTCTATCTGTTTTTTCAAATTGCGGGCGTTCTCGATCAGAAAAAGGCCGAAAGACCTGAGCAGCGGCAAGGTATCCTGCGGTTGAGAGGCAAACCGGTCTGTCAGCCAGTCTTCCACCGGATTCCGGTTCACCAGATCATCGCCGGCCCGGAATAATGTTGAGCTTCTTCCCGGACCAATACGGTCAACGCTGTCTTTGAAACGCCACCAGGGCACAATAGACAGGGTTTCCTCCAGTCCAAGGTAACGCGCTACCAAAACAAATGAAGCCGGGCAGTCCAGCGATTGATGATGGTCAAAATTGCGTTTTTCAGGTTCATAACGTTTACCGGTATCGATCACCCACACACCTGAGCTATCCACCTCACCTTCCGAGGGTTCTCTACGTTCTATCCTGAATTCATCATCAAGATATACCGCCAGCAGTAGACTTACAGCCGTCACTTCGTCGAAATGGGCACTTCCAGCATGGGTCACAATTAGCTGTGTATTCATGATTTGTCCATATCTTTTTGTTCTGTTTGAAGCGCAGGTTCTTTCAGCATTGACAGCGCGATGCGTTTTCGCTGCTTATCTATTTCCAAAACAGTCACATCAATTTTTTGTTGAATTTTGACCACTTCAGCGGGATTCTTGATAAACCGTTCGGCCATCTGGCTGATATGCACCAGGCCGTCCTGGTGTACGCCGATATCCACAAAAGCCCCGAAGCTGGTTATATTGGTCACAATCCCTTTAAGTTTCATACCCGGTACGAGGTGGTCTATACTGTTAATCCCGGCAGCAAAGCTAAACGCCTCGAATTGTTGTCTGGGGTCTCGTCCGGGTTTTCTGAGCTCTTCAAGAATATCCATAAGCGTCGGTATTCCAACGGTGTCGCTGATATAATTATCGAGAACGATTTTGTCTTTTATATCTTCGTTTTGCAGCAGTTCACGGACCGTGAAGTTAATATCCCCGGCCATGCGTTTTACCAGGGTGTAGTTCTCTGGATGTATAGCACTGGCATCCAGCGGATTTTCAGAATCACGGATACGCAGAAATCCTGCTGCCTGTTCAAAGGCTTTAGGTCCCAGTCTGGGTACTTTTTTCAGTTCCTGGCGGCTCTTAAACGGTCCGTTCTGATTACGGAATTCAACGATATTTTTCGCCAGGTTGGGTCCGATTCCTGATACATAGGTCAATATCTGCTTGCTGGAGGTATTGACTTCCACCCCAACTTTGTTCACACAGCTCATGACCACATCATCCAGGCTTTGTTTAAGCATACCCTGGTCTACATCGTATTGGTATTGACCCACACCGATTGATTTGGGATCGATCTTAACCAGTTCGGCCAGCGGGTCCATCAGTCTCCGACCGATGGATACGGCGCCTCTGACCGTAATATCATGGTCCGGGAACTCTTCCCTGGCAACTTCCGAAGCGGAGTAGATAGAAGCCCCGCTTTCATTGACCATTACCACTGCAATTGAATCCGGCAGGTTAAGCTCCCGAATGAAACCTTCAGTCTCTCGTCCGGCAGTACCGTTGCCAATGGCAATAGCCTCTATTTTGTATTGCTTAACCAGATCAATAACAACCTTACGGGACTCCTCAGCCTGTCTGGCTGAAAGAACGGGAAATATCGTGGTATTATATAGCAGCTTTCCCTGAGGGTCGAGACAGACTACTTTGCATCCTGTGCGGAAGCCCGGGTCAACCGCCAGAACAGTCTTGGAGCCAAGAGGAGAAGCCATGAGCAGTTCATGCAGGTTTTGAGCAAAAATACGGATAGCTTCTGCGTCCGCCCGGGCTTTGACCTCGTGCCGTATATCGGTCTCCAGTGATGGAGCAAGCAATCTTTGATAGCTGTCTTCCATGGCCATAATGACCTGGTCCGAACAGGCATTTCGGCCTTTCACACAAAACCGAAAAAGCAGGTTCAAAGCCTTTTCTTCAGCAGGACGGATAGAAAGCTGGAGATATCCTTCAGCTTCTCCTCTGAATATGGCCAGTACACGATGACCCGGCATCCGGCTAATGGGTTCAACCAGCTCAAAATAATCGCGGTACTTGGCGCCTTCCTCTTCTTTGCCCTTTGACACAGTGGATAGAAGTACCCCTTCGTTAGAAAAAAGCTGCCGGAGAGGCTGACGGAGTTCTGCATTTTCATTTATTTGTTCGGCTATTATGTCCCTTGCACCGGACAGGGCTTCTTCTGCCGACATTACACCTTTTTCCGCATTAACATAAACCATTGCTTCCCGTTCAGGATCAGTCAAATCGTCCTGGGCTGATATCAGCAGGGCCAACGGCTCCAACCCTTTTTCCCTGGCTATTGTTGCCCGTGTTCGCCGCTTAGGACGATAAGGCAGGTAGATATCTTCCAGGGTAGTAATAGTATCCGCCGCCAGGATAGCCTGTTTCAGATCTTCGGTCAGCAATTCCCGTTCTTCGAGTGACTTTATTATGGCTTCGCGCCGCTTGTCCAGTTCAGCCAACTGCGCCAGCCGGTCGCGTACCCGGGTGATTATCACTTCATCCAGTGAACCGGTCTGCTCCTTGCGATAGCGGGCAATGAAGGGGACTGTTGCCCCTCCAGCCAGAAGAGCATCGATAGCTTTAACCTGCCAGGGTTTAATTCCAATTTCATCAGCAATACGCTGAGCATATAGTTCATTCATGGTTGTTCAACTTCTTTCCCCTCCATCCCGCTATTCCTCTCAAGGGAAAAGCCTGTTCCTTGATTTGCCCCCAAAAACAGGGAGGATAAAGGAACATTGGAGGACTTTGGATTAATGAGAACGGCAGAATCCGGCCTGCTTCCGGCGGAGTAGAACTGAGATACCGTTGACTCGTAATAGAAAACCGGGAAGCAGGCCGTAAATTGCCGAAGTTTGCATTTCCGGGATAGGACTGTCAGTATCCCTTACATTACCGATCCGCCTGAAATATGAAGGACTTGGCCGGTAACATAAGAACTTATATCCGATGCCATATATGCCACAGCATAGGCTATATCGGCTGGAGTACCGATTCTGCCCAGCGGCATCATTTTGTTCATCCTCTCGTCTCTCTCTTTCAATTGCTCCGGAGTAGGAGGCGGCAGCCCTTCTCTGAGTACGGCTCCAAAATTGGTCCTGGCCGGGCCCGGGGCAACGCAATTAACGCGTATTCCGGACTTCGCCTCAGTCATTGCCAGTTGCTTGGTAAAGACATCAATGGCAGCTTTAGAAATAGCATACATGCCAACTCCCATTCCATACTGGTGAGTGCTGCCCGAACCGACGTTAACAATAACACCGTGCTTTTTTTCTTTCATATATGGAAGAACAGCCTTGGTGACCAGCATCGTACCGAAGAGATTAAGCCTAATCTGTCTTTCCCACATCTCAGCTTCCTGGGCTTCGATAGGCGTGTTGTCCTTGTGCAGAATAGCGCCGGCAACGTTACACAGAATATCTATCTTGCCGAATTCCTCGATAACTTTTTTAACCATTGAAGTGACTTCGTCTTTTTGGGTAATATCGGCCTTGACAGCGATTGCTTTGCTTCCAAGTTCCTGTACCGCCCGGGCGGTTTTTTCCAGGTCCGGCAGATTGACATCACTTACTGCAATTTTTTCACAACCTTCTTTAGCCAGCAGAAGGGCGATTTCTTTTCCGAAGCCAACCTGGCTTCCGGCCCCCGTAATAAGTGCTACTTTACCCCTAAAACCTAAATCCATAATTCCTCCTTTTACAATTTAGATATATTAAAAAAACCGTTCGTGCTGTTAGAATAGCAGACTTTGGCCGAGGACTCAAGATCAAAACAGATCTGTCTGAAAAAACTTCTTGCTTTTAACTTAAGTCTTTACATATTACTATTGCCGATCTCCTCCGGACAGCCCATCGGGAACTGAATAGAGCAACCTCAAGCAACGGCAAATTGAATAGAAGCATCATACCTGATATATTGAACATATATACAAGGAGCCCCTTCAAAAAAGAGCGTAAGCCGTTTGAAGGGCATTTTATTGCCGGTATTTTGGTTCATGTTAGATTACATTACGTTATGTTCGTTTAATGAAAAGTAATAAAGAGACACCTGACAGCAGTCATTTCGATGTTGTCAGTGAGTTTATCAGAACAATCTGGTCCCGTGCATTTGGTGTAGTTGATGTCCGCTACTTAAGAAAATGGCTGTTTATTGCCATTCTCATCGGCGTCGTCGCCGGAGTAGGTTCGATCCTTTTTTATCTGGCAATTGAAGGAGCTACACGGCTGTTTCTTGTTTCCGGAGCAGGATACATACCCCCGGCACCCGGAGGCGAGGGAGCCACTATATTCACACCTGTTGCCAGACCCTGGATGTTGCCTGTCCTTTGCGCCCTGGGCGGACTATTAAGCGGGATTATTGTTTTCAAGTTTGCCCCTGAGGCGGAAGGTCATGGCACCGATGCAGCCATAAACAGCTTCCATAACAAGGATGGATATATCCGTCGTAGAATTCCTCTGGTCAAGATGATTGCATCAGCCATTACCATCGGCTCCGGAGGCAGCGCCGGACGGGAAGGCCCGGTTGCTCTGATTGGAGCCGGGTTTGGCTCCATCATCTCGGATGTTCTCAAGCTGGATACGCGGGACAGACGTATTGCCCTGGCTATTGGTATAGGTGCCGGTATAGGTGCTATCTTTAAAGCGCCTCTGGGAGGAGCCTTAATCAGCGCTGAAATCCTTTACATGCGTGACTTCGAATTCGAAGCACTGCTGCCTTCATTTATTGCTTCGATCGTTGGTTACAGCGTTTATGCATCCTGGAGTGACTGGTCTCCTGTTTTCGTAATCAGTTCCGAATTCACCTTTACTCATCCACAGCATCTGCTCGGATTTGCTTTGCTGGGAATAATTTGCGGTCTGTTCGGTATTTTGTATGGACGTACTTTTTACAAAGTACGTGATTTATTCCGGTCTATTAAAATCCCTCAATATATTAAACCTGCTATCGGCGGATTGATTGTCGGCATAATCGGTATGTTCCTGCCCCAGGTCCTGGGTATGGGCTATGGATGGGTCCAGTTCGCCATTGATGGAAATATCTCAGTTATGCCCCTCTGGATTATGATTGCCGTCATTTTTGGAAAAATCATAGCAACCAGTTTATCTGTAGGCTCCGGAGGGAGCGGGGGTGTATTTGCACCCGGACTGGTAATCGGAGGCATGGTAGGAGGAGCCACCTGGGTCTTGATGCGTGATTTATCCGCTATTATTCCATCAAACCCGGCACCTTTTGTTGTTATTGGAATGATGACGCTCTTCGGGGGATTGGCCAAGGCTCCTCTGGCCATCATGATCATGGTAAGCGAAATGACCGGCAACTACAGTCTGCTGGTGCCGAGCATGGTCTCCGTAGTTATTGCTTATTTCCTGACCGGAAAAAGTTATATATATGAAAACCAGGTCAATACAAGAGCTGATTCTCCGGCTCATCAGGAAGAATATTTCGTTCCCCTGCTGGAAAAAATCCGTATTGCAGAGGCAATGGAAACCAATCCCATCCATGTTTCTCCTCACATTAATGTGAGCGATCTCGCTGGCATGATGAAGTCCAGGAGAATAGATGGCGTACCGGTTCTCGAATCAGGCAAGCTGAAAGGTATTGTAGCTTCTTTGGATATCGCCAGGCTCCCCGAAAACCGATGGTCAAAGACACTGGTACAGGAAATTATGAGTAAAAAACTGGTTATAACTTATGCAGATGAAAACCTGTATTCGGCTTTCATAACCATGAGTAACCATAATATCAGCCATCTTCCTGTTGTGAAACGGGACAATCCGGAAGTACTGGTAGGGTTCTTATCGCTTCAACAGATTACACTGACATACGATGTCCGGAAAAACTCCCTCTTCAGGAAAAAACAGCAGTCTAATGAAGCATAAATTCAGTTCTTTCTATCGCTCAACCGGCAGGGTAAAGATAAAACTGGCCCCTCCTTCAGGCCGGTTCTCCTGCCAGATGCGGCCTCCCTGGTCCTGGATAAGGCGTTTGCAAATGCAAAGTCCAACTCCCAGGCCGTCCGGTTTCGTGGTGCAAAGCAACTCAAATAGATGCTCCCGTCCGGCATCCGGAATTCCCGGACCGGAATCGTTTACTACCACCTTTATCAGGCGATCGTGGTCAACCGATGTACATACTTCAATCCTGCGCTGCCCTTTTTTCTGTTCTTTGACGGCGTCAAGCGCATTGACCATCAGGTTCAAAAGTACCTGTTGGAGCTGGGTTTTATCTCCTCTGATTACTGGCAAACCCGGGGCCAATTCCAGGTCAACTGCCACATCGGCTATACTGGCATCACTTTTCACCAATTGGTAGATCTCGTTAATCAGGTTGTTTACATCCAGCGGTTCCAGTCTCAATTGGCCTCTTTTCAGCGGTTCACGCATTCTGCTTATTATGTCCCCGGCCCTGCGGTCATCGGATGTGATATCCTCCAGAATATCCTTTATTTCTCCTTTCTTTACCTGCCCGCTGTTTATTATGCGAAGTGCTGTTTGAGCGTTTGCCATGATCGCAGTGAGAGGCTGATTCAGTTCATGAGCTATGGAAGCTGCCAGTTCACCCAGAGTATTGACCCGGGAGACGTGGTCCATCACCTGACGCAACCGGTCAACCTCTTCTTTAACCTTTCTTTGCTCGGTAATATCCAGAACTGTACTCAACAAAGCCGGCTGTTGTTCATCTTCCAGCCTGGTGCTGAGTGCTTCCAGCCAGACGGTTTTGCCGTCTCCCCGAAAACAGCGAAAGTAGTACGGCATTTTGGTCAGTTCCCCGTTCAACCTCTTTTGCATGGTCTCATTCAACGTATTCCGGTCTTCCGGATACACAAATGTTAAAAGTTCATGCCCGACTATTTCGTCTCTGGTCCGGCCAAGCATTGAAGCAAAGGCAGGATTGACATAACTGAACCGGCCGTTGCGAAAGATGAAAATCCCGGATAGTGAATTTTCACTCAACATGCGAAAACGCGCCTCGCTGTCCTGCAAGGCTTTTTCAGTCTGCTTGCGGTCGGTAATGTCTATGCTGGCGGAAACTATGTAGTCCTGGTCACCCAAATTAACTACCTCAGCCTTCAACAGCGAAGTGTGCAGTACCCCGGATTTTGAAATAAGGTTCATTTCAATCCCTGTGGTCCTTCCCTCTTCCAGCATTTCTTTACCTACCCGGTCAGCTTCCTTTTCATCTTTCCACTTTAGTTCGCTGCTTTGCCGTCCTATTACTTCTTCTCGCTCCAGTTCTCCAATATCCAGAAATCTCTTATTGACCTCGATAAACCTCCTGTCCTCCAGGCTGGTAATAGACAGCGGAATAGGAATGGCATCAAAAAGCCTGGCAAATTTTTCTTCTGACAGGCACAGGGCTTCTTCCAGCCTCTTGCTTTCAGTGATGTTATGAAGAATGATCAGTTGAATTCCGGACTGATTCCCTGTCTCAAATGGTGTAATAGCAGCCTCCACCCACAGGGCAGTCCCGTTTTTCTTTTTCAGTTTCCCTTCGAAATTCCCCTCTTTTTGAAAAGAAATGATCTGGCCTGATTTATCCCCTTGATGCACAAAATCAAAAAGGTGCGAAAGCTTCTGCCCGGCTACTTCTTCCGGAGAAAAACCGGTTAAACCGGTAAATGCAGGGTTAACATACTGGACTGTGTCACCGTACCCGTTAATCATTACCGGGACCGGCATTTGTTCCCACAGTTTATGGTAGATAAGACTACTTTTCCCCGGCATTTTATCCGGAGCATTTTTCAGGTTGGAAAGACTTTTACCGTTTTTCCTGTTCTTGATCATGGCCAGCCTCCCGAATTCCGGTCAAGCTCAATAATCACGAGGGGTATCAACTACAGAATATCAATCGTAATCCGCAAAATCAGAGAACGTCCGGAATATCCACCCGGTGAAAAGCCTCTCCCATCTCAAAGCTTTGTCCTTTAGCTGCGTTCCTGAACATCTCGGCAAATCGCCTGGCAAAATCAGGCAATATCGGATCGCCTATCTGGCTTTTGTGCATCTGGAAGGCCGCCATCTTGGTCTCCCATGTATCGCTGATATCGACCACAAGATTCGGTTCCGGGGATGCCCATAGCCAGAC
>CAYLVC010000084.1:0-10490 GCA_964387005.1 uncultured Dehalococcoidales bacterium
TCGCCATTATCACCGATAGCATAGCCAGTCTTCCGCCTCAGACCATCCAGAGGTATGGAATACAGATTTTGCCGA
This sequence comes from uncultured Dehalococcoidales bacterium, assembly GCA_964387005.1. Classification (GTDB taxonomy): domain Bacteria; phylum Chloroflexota; class Dehalococcoidia; order Dehalococcoidales; family UBA3254; genus CAYLVC01. Next base: position 76 of record CAYLVC010000084.1, read on the forward strand.
TTATTGTAAGCTTTAACGGTACTGACTACCGTGACGGAATAGACATCAGCACCGCGGAAGCCTACCGGATGCTCGCAGAAAAACCTGACCAGTTTTTTACCTCCCCGGCCTCTGTTGGTGAATATCTCTCGGTTTTCAAAAAAACCTCTCTGGAAGCTGAAAGTATATTATGTATTACACTTTCATCCCATTTGAGTGGCATGTTTAACCTGGCGTTGCTGGCAGTAAAACAGGCCAGAGAAGAGGGACTTAACCTGCCCATTGAAGTGCTCGATTCCCAAAACGCCACTGTTGGAGAAGGGCTGATCGTTACGGCGGCCTGCCAGGCAGCCGATGAAGGGAGAAGCCTCCCGGAAGTCCTGGCAAGAGCTACATTCGTACAGCAAAATGTCAGACTGACCGGCATCATGGAAACCATCAAGTATGTGTACCGGACAGGACGAATACCCAGAGCGGCAGCCAAATTCGGCTCAATGCTTAATATTCATCCGGTGTTTACTATCAAGGGCGGTTCAGTACATATCACCGGAATCACCAAAAACCAGAAAAGCGGACTAAACAGCATTATGCGGCAGCTGCGGACTCAAGTCCGGGATAATCCTGTTCATGTGGCCATTGCCCATGCCAACGTTCCTGAAGCAGGTGAAATATTTAAAGAACGAGTCCGCCGTGAATTCCACTGCGTTGAACTCTGGATGACGGATTTTTCGCCTGTTATGGCTTATGCTACAGGGACTGGAGTGCTGGCAGCCGCCTACTATTGTGATGCTCTTCAACCTGTTGTTGAACTTTCAATCCTGCCCACAGCATCAAAAACTAACCCTTCTTTCCAGGCAACATCTTAAAGAAATTCATTCTCTCCGGACATTTGCTTTGCATACAGGTATATATGCTACAATGAGTAAACAAAAAAATCGTACACGATAGGAGCAAGTCAAATGGCCGAAATGTCAAAAAGGGAAAGATTACAGGCAACTCTGCGGGGCAGGGAAGTTGACCGTATGGCCGTAGCTTTCTGGAGACACTGGCCGGGTGACGATCAGACGGCAGAGTCAATGGCCGCAGCCGCCCTCGAATTCCAGCAGCGATACGACCTCGATTTTATAAAACTGCCGGTTTCTTCAACCTACACCGTTGCCGATTATGGGGTAAAGCATCAGTATCAGGGAAGCCTGGTGGGTGACAGGGTCTACCTGGAACGGGTGGTTAAAAAAATCGAAGACTGGCATCTCATCCGGCCGCTGGATATTCGTCAGGGGACTTACGGCTGGCATTTGAAGGCCATTGAGACCATACTAAAGCAAAAAGAGGTTGACACACCCCTGATCATAACAATGTTTAATCCACTTTCGATTGCTGCCTATCTGGCCGGAGATGAACTTTTCCTGACAAGTGTACGGCATTTTCCGGAAAAGGTGCGGCCTGCACTGGAGGCCATTGCGGAAACATCACAGAGATTTGCCCGGGCTGCCGTAGAAATGGGAGCTGATGGCATTTTCCTCTCTACACGTTTAGCCAGCTATGAAATGATGAATGCTGCGGAATACATCCAGTACGGGCGTTCCGGCGATCTGGCAGTACTCAGTTCAGCCAAGGAAGGATGGTTGAATGTTCTTCACCTCCATGGTCCACACCCTATGTTAAATGAACTCGCTAACTACCCCGTCCAGGTATTGAACTGGCACGACCGGACAACTACGTATAGCCTGTCTGATGCGGCTAAAATATTTGACGGAGCGCTGCTGGGAGGAATCGAACAGCATAAACTGCTGCGTTTCGGCAGCCAGGAAGAAGTAAAGGCTCAGGTCGAAAATGCCGTGCTACAAATGAATGGAAGAAGGTTGATAGTCTCACCGGGTTGTACTTATCATCTGGATGTCCCTCATGGCAACTTGATGGCTTTACGCCGGGCAGTTGACATAAAATAGATAACTCTCTATCTTAGTAGAATTTCACCGGCCACGACCCTCACAGAACTGCCGTCCTTCTGCCGGATAAGCAGGCTGCCATCTTTTAAGACCGACTCAGCAATTCCCCTGTACAGGCTATTTCCCTGCTTTATCTCCACATCCTGTCCCAGTGTAACCAGGCGTTTTTTCCATTCCTGCAACACAAAGTCCTTTTGAGGCATGTGCCAGTACAATGTCTCAAGATTGAAAAGTACCTGTCTTACCAGTTCCAGTCGTGATACCTCCACCCCCGACTGGTCGGATAAACTGGTGGCAAAAGATGCAATGTCCGGATACTTGGACAGGCGCATATTCACGTTGATCCCGACACCGATCACGACATAGTTAAGCGTATTGTTTTTTATATCGTTTTCGATCAGGATGCCACAGACCTTCTTCTCCTGGATCAGCACATCATTCGGCCACTTAATCTGGCATTTCAGCCGGGTCAAATTCTCGATGCTCCAGCTCACAGCCAGGGATGCCAGCATAACCATGTAACAAACATATTCAATATTGGGACGCAGTATCAGGGAAAAAGCCAGTGATCCTGGAGGAGACAGCCAGGTGCGCTGAAGCCGCCCCCTTCCGCCTTTTTGCTCATCGGTAATAATAACCGTACCAGCTTCAGCCCCCCACTGCGCTTCCTTTTTGGCCGCATCCATCGTGGATTCCAGGAAAGGGAAATATATAACGCGCTGTCCGACAAAACGGGTATTCAGTCCGGTGATAATCGCTTCTGGAGACAACTCAATGTCCGGCATTGTTATCCTCTTTCCTGTTACTATCCAGTCCGGCGGTCAGCTTCCGACTTCTGCAAAGGTCTTTCAGAATGCAACCCGGACAGTGTGGGCTCCGTGCCAGGCAGGTACTGCGGCCATGTTCTATCATCAGAACATGGAATTCATAGACATCAGCAGGCGGGACCAGCGCAGCCAGTTCTTTATGAGCTTCCTGTAGAGAAGCGGCCTCTCTGATTAGCCCAAGTCTCCTGGAAACGCGGAAAATATGTGTGTCCACCGGTAAAGCCGGTCTGCCAAAGGAAAACAGCAACACGCAACAGGCTGTTTTATAGCCCACCCCGGGTAAATGAACCAGCCACTCCTTTGCCTCAGACAGCGGCATCTGTTTCAAAAAACCCAGGTCAAGACTTCCCTTCTGCCGCTTGATTTCGAGAAGAGCTGCCTGGATGCGCCCTGCTTTTATCCTTGCCAGCCCTCCGCCTTTGATCTCTTTCTCGATCTCCTCGGGGTCAGCCTCCAGAATCCGTTCATAGCCGGGAAAAGCCTTTCGCAATGCCTGAAATGCCGGACGTGAATTGGAATCAGAGGTATTCTGCGACAGGATGGTCAAAACCAGTTCGGAAACTGGATCGTGATGAGGTTCAAACTGACGGCTGCCGTACTGCTTTTCGAGTAATGCAAGAATTTCCCGTATTTCGGGTGTTTTTCTTATTTTCACTGTTTTTTCCGTCAGTCTTTGTTCACAGCTTTTCCGTCCAGGCATCTTTACCGATCAGCGGAACAAAACGGCATCCACCCAGATCCCGTACAATATTCTTATCGCTCAGTTTGGTTACCTGGTAGAGCCGCTGCGTTTCAAAAGATCCTGCCGGAATTACCAATCTGCCACCCATCCCAAGCTGTTCCAGCAAAGCATCAGGAATCTGGGGTGAACCGGCAGTAACTATTATGGCGTCGTAGGGCGATTCAGGCGGCCAGCCTAAATCGCCTCCAGATGTATGGATCCTGATATTCTTGTAGCCCAGCTCGCCCAGGACTATTGCGGCAGATCCTGCTAAAACGGGAAGGCGTTCGGTGGTTATTACCTCCCGGCACAGCTCAGCCAGAATGGCGGTTTGATAACCACTGCCGGTCCCGACCTCAAGGACTTTTTCATCGCCGGTTAATTCAAGAGCCTGAGTCATTATAGCGATAATCAGCGGCTGAGAGATGGTCTGACCGTTGCCGATTGGTAAAGGTTCGTCCATATAGGCTGAATTCTGATAACGAGATGGGACAAAACATTCACGCGGAATGCGTCCCATGACCTCCAGCACACGCCGGTCGTATACTTCTGATTTCAGATGGTCGACTAACCTCGCTCTTGCAGCAGCAAAATCCATAAATACACCGGATTCCAGTCAGTTACCGACTATCGGAAGATATAATATGACACCACCAATAATATGGCTATCGTCACAGTTACCAGGGTAATCCATTTCAATTCAGCTAGAAAAATTGATTTATCCGGGACTGTCGGAGCTGTGGTTTTTTGAATACTGCTGTATGCAGCATTGTTCTTCACCGGTTGACCGGCTGCCGGGGTGGATTGTATATTGGCAGCAGCACCTGTAGAAATGGAAGCTGCTATACGATCGCGTGCATCACTGCGGCGGTTCTTTCTGGACTTATAAGGCATTAACTACCTCCTATTTTGCTCTGGGGTGAGATTTTTCGTACGTCCGTTTAACGTGCTCTGATGTAAGATGAGTATAAACCTGAGTAGTAGAAATATTGGCATGCCCCAGGAGTTCCTGTACCATGCGCAGATCTGCTCCGCCGTTTAACATATGCGTAGCAAAGCTGTGCCTCAACGTATGAGGAGTAACCTCCGTCTCGATATTAGCCGCCCTGGCATACCCTTTTAATATCTGCCACAAACCCTGGCGAGTAAGTCTTTCACCTCGCACGTTAAGGAACAAGGCTTTTTCATTCGAATCGTTCTGAACAATCTGGGGACGGGCATCTTTTAGATATTCCTCGACGGAAAGGGCTGCACGGGGATAAACAGGAATCATACGTTCCTTGTTTCCCTTGCCCACACAGCGAACAAATCCACCTGAAATATCGACGTCGCCAATGTTCAGGGCTACCAGTTCGCTGACCCGCATTCCACTGGCGTACAACATCTCCAGCATGGCTTTGTCCCTTTTGGTTTCAGGGGTCGATTCTCTTTTTGCAGGTTCTTCCAGCAAACGACGGGCCTGTGCCACAGAGATAGGTTTGGGAAGTGCTCTGCCTACTCTTAAAGAAGCAATATTATCCGTAGGATTACGTTCAACCTGGTGTTCCTCTGTCATGAATTTGAAAAATGACTTGGCGGCGGCTATTTTTCGCGCAAGCGTGGTTGAAGCATATCTCTTTTCCTTAAGGCTGAGCATATAACTTAACATCTCCTGGCGTCCAAAACTACTCCAGGCCGGCATTTCACCCTGTTTGGAAGCCTGCTCTGCAATAAAGGCCTCAAGCTGATAAAGATCATTGCGATAGGCTTCTTCTGTGTTTTTCGAGAACCCCTTTTCCACCGTTAGATACTTTAGAAAGCTCTCTATATTCTCTTTCATAATTCTCCACACCGGTTTCTAAAATCAATTCATTTTAACATAACTCGAAATAAAAATCTAAAATCCCGGGACTTTCCGGATAAGCAATTTGATCGTTCTGGGAGTATAATATTCTTGAGGTGTAAAATGGACACAAAATGGATGCCCACGGTCGCGGGAATACTTAACATAATTGCCGGTTCGTTAACTCTGCTCGGGGCTGTATTTTCTTCTTTGTTTACCGTGGTATTTTTCTCCAGCTCTTATGATGGCTATTCAGGACAGGAATATTCTGCTTTAGCATTCTGGCTGGCGGTTTTTATTCCCCTGCTGATCGTCAGTCTCCTGGCAATTGTTGGCGGAATATTTGCCCTGAAGAAAAAATCCTGGGGACTGGCGCTGGCCGGGTCTATTTGCAGTTTGTTGACTCTCTGGGCCTGGCCCCTGGGAATCGCTTCGATTGTATTCATTGCACTCTCTAAACCAAATTTCAACCGGCCGGTTACCCTGTTTCCTGAAAGCGTTATCCCGCCTTCATCCCCCCTGGACAATACTCCTTTATAAACATTAAAGAAAAAGGCCAATTACATTTTTAGAACCAATAGCGGTAATCTGGTATTATGGAAACAGCCTGACTTCAGACAGACAGGCAGAAAGGAACAGAACTCTTGGCCATCGAAATTATTGATACTCACGCACATCTTGATATGCCTGAATTTGATCAGGACCGGGACGAAGTAATTAACAGGGCATGGGAAAACGGTGTAACGGCTATTATTACCATTGGTATTAATATGGAATCAAACCGCAGGGCTGTGAAACTGGCTGAACAATACCCTTTTATCCTGGCTGGAATAGGTATTCATCCCCAGGATTCAAAAGGAATCCGCAGCGAAGATATCCGGGCATTGCAAGATCTGGCCGCCCATCCCCGTGTAGTGGCAATCGGTGAAACCGGACTGGACTTCTACCGTGATCACTCGCCTCACGAAGACCAGATACAGGCTCTGGTCTGGCAGCTGGAAGTGGCAAAAAAGGCGGGCCTGCCCGTAATCATCCACTGCCGCCAGGCCCAGGAGGCGATATTGCCGGTACTGGAACAATGGGCAGGGTCATTGGCGGCAATACAGAGGAAACCCATAGGCGTGCTTCATTGCTGCAATGTCGACTTGAAAACAGCTGAAAAATACATCAATATGGGCTTCTTCTTTTCACTGGGCGCCTATATTGGTTATCCCTCTTCAAAAGAGTTGCGTGAGACCATCCGGCGATTACCGCTGGACACTATAATGATCGAGACTGATTGTCCTTTTCTCCCACCTCAAAAGCTGCGTGGAAAAAGGAATGAGCCCTCTTATACCCTTACAACCCTGGAGGTGCTGTCTGAGATCAAACAACTGCCCCGGGAAGAAATCGCCCGTCAAACCACGCATAACGCCTGTAAGCTCTTTCCAAAGCTCAGGTCGGTTGATAATCCACATAAACAATAGTAGAATTATTTTGAGTAGTACAGTAACAATAGATAGGGGAATATCAAGATGGAAAACGGGACATGGAAGGTTAAAACCGGCCTGGCGCAGATGTTAAAGGGTGGAGTGATAATGGATGTTGTCACACCCGAACATGCCAAAATCGCCGAAGATGCCGGGGCATGCGCTGTAATGGCGCTGGAAAGAGTCCCTGCTGATATACGCGCCGCAGGCGGAGTAGCGCGGATGTCTGATTTATCGGTTGTTGAAGCCATCATGAAGACCGTCTCGATACCTGTTATGGCAAAATGCCGCATAGGGCATTTTGTTGAAGCCCAGGCCCTTGAAGCCCTGGGAGTTGATTTCATCGATGAATCTGAGGTCCTCACTCCAGCTGATGAGAGCTATCATGTCTGGAAACACGATTTTAAAGTACCTTTCGTTTGCGGCTGCCGCGACCTGGGTGAAGCGCTTCGCCGGATCGGCGAAGGTGCAGCCATGATACGCACCAAGGGAGAAGCCGGCACAGGAAATATTGTCGAAGCCGTCAGGCATATGCGGACGGTAATGGACGGGCTGCGAAAGGTGATCTATCTTCCTCAGGAAGAGTTGATGTCTGCTGCCAAAGAAATGGGAGCACCCTTTGCCTTGGTGGAAGAAGTCCACAAGGCAGGAAAGCTTCCAGTGGTGAATTTTGCAGCCGGCGGTGTGGCTACCCCTGCCGATGCAGCGCTTATGATGCAGTTGGGAGCGGACGGTATCTTCGTCGGTTCAGGCATATTCAAGTCCCAGGACCCGTCTTCCAGGGCAAAGGCCATTGTAAAGGCAACCACCCACTATAAAGATGCCAAGATTATTGCCGCAGTTTCCAAAAATCTGGGTGAAGCTATGCCCGGTCTGGATATCAAGCAAATTCCGGCTGATGAACTCCTGGCAAAAAGAGGATGGTAGGTTGCGGAGGTCATTTTGCAGAAGGTAATTACCGACAACCTTGATGCCTTAATCAACATATTACCCGCAGATATTTTACAGTCCTTACAGCAGCAGCCGGACAGCAGCGAACTGGTTGAAGTCATACTGGACATGGGACGCCCGCCGGAAGCGCGGTTTTTTAGCCGTGAGATGCTGCTGGGTTCGCGGGATGTCAATGAGCTTGATCTGGAATATGTTGTTTCCCGCATCGGCAGTTTCGGAGAGGACAACCGGGCAGGTATTCCGCGCACACTGCACCGTATCTCCGCCATCCGCAACCGCAAAGGCACGATCGTAGGACTGACCTGCCGTGTTGGCAGGGCTGTCTACGGCACTATCAAGATCATCCAGGACCTGGTTGAATCGGGCAAGAGCGTCCTTCTAATGGGTCGCCCAGGTGTTGGCAAGACCACCATGCTGCGTGAGGTTGCCAGGGTGCTGGCGGACGACATCCACAAGCGGGTAATAATAGTAGACACCTCCAATGAAATCGCCGGAGACGGAGATATTCCACATCCGGGAATAGGTCATGCCCGCCGCATGCAGGTCCCCTCGCCATCTTTACAGCACGCAGTGATGATCGAGGCAGTGGAAAACCACATGCCCGAGGTCATCGTTATTGATGAAATCGGCACCGAACTGGAGGCCAGGGCAGCCCGTACCATTGCCGAGCGAGGAGTTCAGCTTATCGGGACAGCTCACGGCAACACCCTGGAGAATTTGATCATCAACCCCACTTTGTCCGATCTGGTGGGAGGAATTCAGACCGTTACTTTGAGCGACGAAGAGGCCAAGCGCCGCGGCACACAGAAGTCCATTCTGGAACGAATGTCACCTCCCACTTTTAATATCGTAGTGGAAATCCATAACAGGGACAGCGTAGCAATCCAGGCCAATGTAGCCGAAGCCGTGGACGCTATGCTGCTGGGTTATCCCCTGGAGGCGGAAATCCGCTCGATGAGCGAAAACGGAGAAATAATCGTTACCCGGGAAAAGCCTTCCGATTCCGAAAACAAGGCTGTTGTGAAAGGTAAAAAAGCAAAGGAAGAAAAACAGCCCAGGGTTTATCTCTTTGGTGTCAACCGGGCACGGCTGGAACAAATGGCCAGGGATATGCAAATCAGTCTGGATATAGTTAACAACTCCAATGTAGCCAGCATCTTCGTTACATCCAAGGCCTATTACCGCAACCGGCCGCAAAAAATCATCGACGCCGAAGCATCCAACATTCCAATATACGTGCTGAAAAGCAATACACCCAACCAGATCCGTCAGCTTTTAAATACCATATATCCCTCCCAGCACCGCAAGGACCCGGTGTCTTCGGCGGTGGAAGAAGCTGAGATCGCGGTCAACCAGGTACTCAGCGGCGGACAGGTCATTGAACTGAGGCCGCAAAGCGCCTATATCCGCCGCCTTCAGCACCTGGTAGCGGAACAAAGCGAATTGCCGTCGGATAGTACGGGGAAAGACCCCAACAGAAGAGTACGCATATACCGGCAAGGAGCTAAAGCCTGACAAATGGCTCTTTTTATTACGTTTGAGGGCGGAGAAGGGTGCGGTAAAAGTTACCAGTCCAGAGCTCTTTTCGGAAACCTGCTAAAACAGGGTGTTCCGGCCGTATTAGTCCATGAACCCGGGAGTACTCCCCTGGGAGAACGCATCAGGCGCTTGTTGAAGCAGGGTTGTAATACCCCCATCTCTCCCCTTAGCGAACTGCTGCTTTTCAACGCTTCCCGCAGCCAACTCGTAACCGATGTAATCCAGCCGGCTATAAAAGCAGGCAAAAACGTAATTTGCGACCGTTACAGAGACTCCACCCTGGCCTACCAGTGCTACGGCAGGGGACTGGCGTATGAAACCATCGAAAGCATCAACCATTTGGCCTCACAGGGTCTGAAGCCGGACATTACCTTTTTACTGGATATTCCACCTGAAGCAGGTCTTTCCCGTAAAAAGAAAGTGGAAAAAGACCGTTTCGACCGGGAAACGCTCACTTTTCATCAGAAAGTCAGGGAGGGGTTCCTCAAAATGGCGGAATGGGACTCAAAGCGCTGGATTGTCATCGACGCCACACTGTCCCGGCAAAAGATCGCCGGCCTCATCAGGGAAAGAGTCAGCCGGCTATTGTAACCACTCCTCTTCCCTTCTTCTTTCGATCTCCTCGCCTTGAACTTAAGTTCGGGGCCGCAATTCGAATGGCGTTAGTATGTTAAGTGCGGTGGTCTGACGGCTAGACAATTCCTCGCCCGGGTTATGCCTTATCTAGCCGCGTATATTTCGTAAATATTCTTGGATTTTCAGGAGAAAAGGAAATTACAATAACCCCTGCATATAGAAAAAGCTGTACCGCTGGTAGTCAGTGCATGTAATCACCACGCAAGCTTGTCGAAGGGGCAACGAAAAACAGAATGTATGATTTGACAGATTGAAGGCCTGCGGATATTTGAGGGAACAAAACTGGCTGCCGAGCAAGGATTCGAACCTTGGCAAACGGATTCAAAGTCCGCTGTGCTACCACTACACAACTCGGCAATATGCATATACTGCCGAAGGTCGGGATCGAACCGACATGAGGGTTGCCCCCCAATGGTTTTTGAGACCATCGCGTCTGCCTGTTCCGCCACTTCGGCTCGAAAAATAAAATTGGAGCGGAAGACGAGATTCGAACTCGCGACTTCCTCCTTGGCAAGGAGGCAT
>CAYLVC010000085.1:0-8217 GCA_964387005.1 uncultured Dehalococcoidales bacterium
ATAGCTATTGCGTGGATATTGAAGCCTGGGCCAAGAATCAGAGAGGTGAGAGTTCAATACCTCCTCATATGAATACGGTAATTCTTCCTTCCAGAGAAAAAGGTCCGGTAATTTATCCCAATCCTTCCACCGATCTGATACAGATGGCAGAGAAGGCAAGGCCTCTGGACGAGCTTATCAAAGCAGGAATCCTTTAGAGTGTCGCAAAACTGGTGTTCCGGCTAATTCGCAATCAAAATATCAGTTAGCAAGATTATCCTGACTGTTAGTTTTGATCATAAAGGGAATCTTGCTTACAGAAGCGAATTAGATACCAGTTTTCAAAAAACGTTGAACACAACCAGGGCACATATTGAATCTTGGGTGAAAAACGCAGCCAGAATTGACTTCGTTTTTCACCCAACTGTTATTGCATAGAATGGGGTAGCCTTACGGCTGGCGTTCACCGCTAAAGCCGGGATTTTGAGCAGGACCGGGAATCACGGAATTGGGCTTGCCCTTTTTTAAATAGTGTTTGCGGGGTTGATGCCTTTTTATCACCCAGACGTTGGTAAAAAAATTGCGGTCCAACAAATAGCGGTTATCGGCCAGGTCCAGCAGGTCTTTGGATGTACCGGTTTCAAAATAAGCCACTTCAACATGTTTTCCCATGTTTTTTACGGCCTGTATGGCATAAGCGAAATCTGCATCGCCGCTGACCAGGATGGCTACATCATAAAAGCCGCTCCAGGCAAAATAGAGGAGGTCAGTGGCAATCATCACATCAATACCCTTTTCCACGCCCTGGGCTTTTTTAGCGCCGCCCAGCCGTATTTCAAGATAGGGTGTTTTACGCAGGACTTCCAAAAATTCCTGTTGCTCCCGGTAGCTGTCCGGGTATTGAGACGGCTCCTGTAAAATATTGTAATAATAAATACGAAACAGGCGGCGGCCTGCCGATAATTTGTTGGCAAATTCCGTAAAATTCAGATCGTGCCGTCCAAAATTATTCTGTACCGAGTGATACAGATTGCTGCCATCGATAAATATTGCTACTCTTTCATCCATAATTGATATACAACTGCCTCTTTTAGTTTATTTGGTCCCATGACCAGGTTTACTACGGCTGCCGCAACCGGACGGCAAGAATCCGCTCCGGCATGCTGCCTCGCTCCCCCATCTATCCGCCAGCAACGTCACCAAATCCATGGACATCTGCTTCTCCTTTTTTTACTATTATTCCGCCATTATTCAGGCCGGACTAATTCGCTGATATTATATCAGTTATTATGGGAAATAGGTACTCTGGGAAAACTGCGTTATTATTCCAGGCTAAGAGTTGCCATAATCAACTCAATATCCAGGATATTTGTGATTATTTTGTAATAACCGGCCAGTTTTTTGTGACATCTTTGAGATACTAAAGTACTATTATTTATGTGACTATAATATGGATGCTGGCAACTAGATTTTCCTGTACCAAAAACCGTTTCAGCAAATTTCTTCCGGCAGTATACTATAATATGAACAGTGCAATCGAACAGGCAACTGAAGAAAACATGAATGAGTCATCATCAACCCGGAACAACGGTTTTAACCTGCGGCCTGACGTCAAGGAGGAACCAAAGACAGACTCCGGTTTGAAAGGCAGAGCTGAAATCAAAGAATTGTTTACTCTATCCGAAATAGAAGACCCATATACAAACAGTACCGGACAAAAGGTAAGCTCCAGGGTATTCGATGAAGTTATCAAGGCCATGGGAGCCATGATCGAGGTGCGGGACTGGTATACGGCCAGGCACCAGAGGAAGGTTGCCTGTATAAGTGTGGAAATAGCCAGGACCATGGCCCTGCCGGTACACCAGATCAAAGGCATTCAATTAGCGGCAATGATCCATGACATAGGCAAGCTGTCTATTCCTACCGAGATTCTAAGCAAACCAGGGCAGCTGAATACCTCAGAATTTGAACTGATCAAGACCCATCCGTCAACGGGTTTTGCCATACTCAGGGATATTGAATTCCCGTGGCCCATAGCACAGATCGTACTTCAGCACCATGAAAGGATAAACGGCTCCGGCTACCCCTCCCGGCTTTCCAGGTATGAAATCCTGCTTGAAGCCAGGATACTGGCGGTTGCCGATGTAATAGAGGCCATGGCCTCCGACCGCCCCTACAGACCAGCCCTGGGAATCAGTCCGGCGCTTCAGGAAATTACCAATAACAAGCATATTCTTTATGATGGCAATGTTGTCGAAGCCTGCCTGGAGTTGTTTAACAAAAAAGCTTTTGTCATCTAAATATTCCGCTGAGAATCCCATAGGTGTTAAGGCTGCTGCTCGACCCACACGCAACCCCCGGTAATGCTTTAAGTAAGCATACTGTAAGAGTCATTCCCGGTTTTCTTGCTATATCACAGGGAAATGTTATGGTAAAAAACTCCGGTCGTTTGAAATCAGCTCAAAAATGGGCCTGTTTTCTGTTGTGGTTGCCGTGGTTCCTTATCGCTTTTCCCTGGCATCTATACAGGGCTTACAACCAGACCATGTACTGGATTGACCTGCGGCGGGATGAAAAAAGGGAGAAAAACAGGCGGGACTGGTAAAGAACAAAAGTGAAAGCTGATTTCCTGATACTATTTGAGTAATTACATGCCACAGATAAATATCCTGCGCCGAACGTTGACGAAGGTTGACAGGCATAAACACTCATGCTAATATAAAAGACAGAATTCTCTGGAGCTATCCTACCTGAGTCCGACAAAATCGGATATGGTGGATGGCCGGTATCCGCCGAAGGCGGATCAACGGCAGCGCTGGAAACGGCGTTGTTTCCCAAGTTGGAAAGGAGAAGGTGTGAATACGTTTTATTGATTAACGCTTCCTTTTCCCCGGGGAAGCGTTTTTTGTTTCTCCAGGGGGTCTATTTCTTTTCTTTGCAGCCATCGATTTATTTGTCTTGATTACCCTTTTTCCCGGTATAGAACAGTGCAACTGTTCACAAAATAATTGTATTCTCTGGAGCTGCTTTACCTGAATCCAACCCGGTTGGACATGGAAAGCAGCCGGTATCCGGCAACCTGAAGGGGGCACCCGGAGGGTACCCGCCATTCTGCTGGGGCTTGCCCCAGACCCCTGTGGGTATCGCTATAATGATGGACCCTTTAAGGAACATACGGATCGACGGCAGCGCTGGAAACGGCGCTGTTTCCCAGCAGGAAAGGAGAGGCAGTGCTGATGTTGCCATTTTATTAGCTTCCGCGGCAGTACCGTTGTTTTCATGTTAATGCCATTTCCCATAAAGACCGGTACTGTTATCAACAAAAAACTATATTTAACATATTCACCCTCCCTTATTCGGCATGAAATCAAGATTAAAACATTACTATGTTAAGGAGCTTCATCATGAGACCTGTAAAAACATTCCTGGTATTCCTGTTTCTGGTCAGCCTTATTCTATTACCGGGCTTATCAGGCTGCAGTCAAGCTAATACGACTACCGCACAACCCGGAAACACCAGCACACCTGTACAGACCACTGTTACCTCAGGCGTGACCAGAACGATTACTTTGCTGGATGGTTCCAGCATTAAAGTACCCGCCGAAGCCGGCAAGGTAGCCTGCCTGTTTGGCCCTTCCTATGAAAAGGTCTTCCTTCTCGGCTGCGAGGACAAGATAATCGCCGATGGTGATTTTCACATCAACGGCTGGCCATGGTCAAACGTGATTTACCAAAGACTGGCCTCAGTTCCCGGTGTTCCCAACGCTCATGCAGACCTGAACGTGGAGGAGCTGGTCAAAATGGACCCGGACCTGATATTTTATTTTGACAAGCCCCAGATGGTAGAGCAGATGCAAAAGATGGGACTGTATGTCGTACCCGCAAAAGCTTCTTCGTCTATACCCCCGCTCTCGGATACAAAGGGCATACTGAATGTTTACGCACAGGCTTTAGGCGATAAAAAGGCTATTGAAAAAGCGGCTGAATATGCAAAGTATTTCGATGAAAAGCTGGCCATGATCACCACCATCACTTCAAAGATAGCGGAAAAGGACCGTCCGAGGGTCTATTTTGCCAATCAAAAACTGCTCTGGGGAGCCGCTAAAAACTCCGACAGGCCGGAAATGATCGACCTGGCGGGTGGAATATGTGTGACAAAAGACCTGGCCGGAGGCGGCCAGACAGAAATAACCATGGAGCAACTGGTAGAGTGGGACCCTGATTTTATACTGATCGATCATGCCGGTTCATCCGGCAACGCTCCCGCCGAGGAGGTAATCGCCTCTTTATCCAGCGACGCCAGGGTGAACGAGATTTCGGCAGTGAAAAAGCAACAGGTCAAGATCAGCCCTACCGGTGTATTTTTCTGGGATTCAGGGCAGCAAAAGATCCTTCAGGTTATGTGGATGGCCAAACTGTTCCATCCCGACGAGTTTAAAGATCTGGATATGAAAACCGAGCTGAAATCATTCTACTCAAAGTTTTTCAGCTATGAACTAAGCGATGAACAGGCAGAAAAGATTCTGCTGCATGTAAATCCTTAGGCGGTATGAACGGAAGCTGGCTACAGGGTAAAGTCCTTATCTATATCCTGTAGCCGGCTTAAACCGTTTCAATTTTTAAAAACATGGATGTAGCCGGATGACAAAAAGAAAACTGATGCTGCTAATACTGCTGCCGCTGGCGTTGTTTTTTGTGTCGCTCTTCATCGGCAGGTACTTTATATCGCCCTTGACCACTCTCCAGGTGCTGTGGTCCAGGATAGTCCCGATTGAGCAGTACTGGCCGAACCAGGTTGAGAGCGTCATTTTTCAAATACGTCTGCCCCGGGCGATTCTGGCCATGCTGGTAGGGGCCAGCCTTTCCATCAGCGGGGCCTCGTTCCAGGGGATGTTCCGCAATCCTCTGGTCAGTTCGGACATCCTGGGTGTATCGGCCGGGGCAGGTTTCGGGGCCGTAGTGGCTATCAGCCTGGGCGGCAACTCTCTGGCAATTGAGCTGGCGGCATTCTCGGGCGGGCTGACAGCAGTGGGGCTGGCGTATTTGATAAGCCGCATCTACCAGACCACTCCTACACTGATGCTGGTGCTTGCGGGTGTAATCGTAGCGGCCTTTTTCACAGCCCTGATCAGTTTATTCAAGTTCGCGGCTGACCCTTATGAAAAACTGCCGGTGATAGTTTTCTGGCTGATGGGCAGTTTCAATACCCGCTCACTGGGGGACGTGGCAACCATTTTACCACCCATAGTGCTGGGGACTACCGGTCTCCTGCTGGTGAGGTGGAGGATTAATATCCTGTCCATGGGCGATGAGCAAGCCCGCTCGATGGGGGTGAACACCGAAATTCTAAAAATGGTAATCATTATTTGCGCCACCATCGTAACCTCTGCCAGTGTAGCCGTCAGCGGTATAATCGGCTGGGTCGGACTGGTTATCCCTCACATTGCCCGGATGATAGTGGGGAATGATCACAGGCTGCTGCTGCCGGCGACACTGGCGATCGGAGCGGCTTATATGCTCATTATTGACGACCTGGCCAGGACAATAACCACGGCGGAAATACCCCTGGGCATACTGACAGCCGTGGTCGGTGCGCCTTTCTTCGCCTATCTTTTACGAAAAACAAAAGGAAGCTGGGGATAGACTGAAATGAACGAGAAAATATCGATTAAAAACGCCTCTTTCCGCTATGGGGACAAAAATATCTTTACCGATCTCAGTTTCAGTGTTGGCCGGGGGGAAGTATTGTGCCTGCTGGGAGCCAACGGCTGCGGAAAAACAACCCTGCTGCGCTGCCTGAGCGGTTATTTAAGACTACATTCAGGCAGCGTGTCACTGGAGAACAGCGAGATCACGGACATGACGGCGACGGCACTGGCCAGAAGGATCGGATTCGTTTTCCAGGACAACAGTGCAACTTTCCCGTATTCGGTACTGGAAATCGTAAGCATGGGAAGGGCTCCTCATTTGAATATGTTTTCTTCTCCCGGGCCTGAAGATATCAGGATAGCCGAGCAGGCGCTGGAAAAGGTGGGAATACCCCATCTTAAAGACAAGAAGTTTACCCAGATAAGCGGAGGTGAACGGCAACTAGCGGTTATCGCCAGGACCCTGGCACAGGAACCGGATGTGATCCTAATGGATGAACCGACTTCAGCCCTGGATTTCCGCAATCAAACACTGGTACTGAGAATGATTACCAGGCTTTCAGAACAGGGAATGACCATCATTATGTCATCTCATTTTCCCAATAATGCCCTTTTGTTCTCAAACAGGGTGGCCATGATGCACCGCGGCAGGTTCATCGCTCTGGGTAGAGCAAGTGAAGTGATCAACGAGCAGAATCTGAAAGAGATTTACGGGATCGGCGTCAGGATACTGTCCGCCGAAGACCCGGTCAGCAAAGAACGTATAAAGTTCTGCATCCCGGCCGGGGAAGAAAACGTACAGGCCTATAGTATGGCATGACGTATAAAATGGAGGAAAGCATGGGCGATAAAGATACAGCTTCATTCGACTGGGAAGCATTATGGATAAAGAAGCTGGAGCGAGCGGAAAAAACCAAACAGCAGGCAGTGAACTGGGACGAGTGGGCTGCCGATTTTGAAAAACAGTTCAGCCGGAGCGACTACCGCGACAGGTTGATCGAAAAAATGGAAATACGTCCGGAAGATACCATACTGGACGTTGGCTGCGGTCCCGGTACACTGGCTCTTCCGCTGGCTCCATACGTCAGCCATATTACTGCGCTGGATATATCGGCTGGAATGCTGCGGGTAGGAGAAGAGAAGGCGCGGGAAAAGAAGATCGATAATATCACTTTCAGGCAATTGAACTGGGATGATGCAGCAGTGGGCAAGGACATACAGCCCCATGATATTGTAATCTGCTCCCGGGCATTTCCCGGACGAAAACCCGGGGAATCGCTTCTCAAATTGAATGAGGCGGCGAAAAGGTGGGTTTATCTCACCCTGCGGACAGAGGGAGACGGAGCCCAGGATTTTTACAGCGGGATATACCAGCTCCTGGGCAAAGAGTATCATACACCGCCGGACTACATATACTGTTACAACCTGCTGTACCAGAGCGGCATACTGGCCAGCGTCGACTTTATTTATTATACGGACTCGTTCCGCTATGATAGAGAAGAGGATGCTTTCAGGGTCCTTAATACTCACGTGCAGGCGGACAACCGGGAGCAAGAGGACAGGCTGATGAGCTATATCAGGCAGAATATCAGGGAAAACCAGGGGTTTGAACTGGATATCAAGAGCCGATGGGCCCTGCTTTCATGGCAAAAACAAGAAGTGAAATAGTGGAAGTGTCAAGGAGGAAATAGTCCAGTGATGAAGCTTAAAGAAGCCGTGGCAGCCGTTCTGGAAAGAATCAGGGTGCTGGAAGTCGAAGAGAAACCCATTTCCCGGTGCACCGGCCAGGTGGCAGCCGAGGATGTTTTTTCGGAATTCGATTTGCCAATGTCAGCCATCTCCGGACCGGACGGGTATGCGGTGCGGGCGGAGGATATCTCCGGGGCAAGCCCTGAAAACCCCGTCACCCTGCATATAGCCGGAACGGTGCGGGCGGGCGCCCTGCCCAGAAAGAAGATCACACCCGGCAACACCATGCGTATTATGACCGGGTCGACCGTGCCGGAAGGAGCGGACTGTGTTGTCAGGTTCGAAGATACGGATGAACCCGGTAACAAGAACGGGCCAAACCGGAACAACCCTACAGAGGTAAATATTTTTGTCAGTCAAAAACCGGGTGACAATATCCGTCCAGCCGGCGCCAATGTAAGAAAAGGCTCACTGGTACTGCCAGCGGGAACGGTTATCGGTCCAGCCCAGATTTCGGTGCTAGCGTCCGTGGGGAAACCTGTCATCAAGGTCTTCCGGCGCCCGGTAATAGCCATAATAGCTACCGGAGACGAGCTGATAAGTTTAAACAGGCTGCTGTCTCCGGGCAAGTCCTATAACTGCAACACAGAAGCCCTGAAAGCCCTGATAGTTCATTACGGGGGCATTCCCCGGGTGCTTGGGATTGCCAGGGACAAGGAATCCTCCCTGCAAAGCAAGCTGCAAAAAGGCCTGACGGCGGACGCTATTATTACTTCCGGCGGAGTATCCAAGGGAGACTACGACCTGGTGAGGCTGGTCACAGGCAAAATGGGGCAGGTCATTTTCTCAAGGATAAATATGGGGCCGGGAGCTTCTTTCGCTTTCGGCCTGGTCAACAGGA
>CAYLVC010000085.1:8317-10489 GCA_964387005.1 uncultured Dehalococcoidales bacterium
GTTTTTGCTCTCTCCGGACCTCCCGCCGGATGTCTTAACAACTTTGAACTGCTGGTCAGGCCGGCCATGCTGAAGATGATGGGCTACAGCAGGCTGGAGCATCCTGCAATTGAAGCTGCGGCCGGCGACTCAATTTCCAGCGGTCCAAATATGGCAACGGTCAAGTGGGCCATGGTGGAAAAGGTACAGGGGGAATACAGGGTAGATTTCAACGTTTCGCAAAAAATCGGGTCACTGGCAGGCATGGCAACCTGCAATGCGCTGATGATCATCCCGGAAACAACGGTAATAAAGAAGGGAGAAAAGGCAGAGGTGCTGCCGCTGGACTGGACCCAGGGATACAGGGTTTAAAATATAGTCCGGTATTAATAAAACACGGGCGGGCGACTGAAAATGTTCAGTCGCCCGCTGAGCAGCACGATTAATATATTAGTCGCTCCAGATGGCTTTAGCCGCAAAGTCCATATCCAGCTCTGCCAGTTTTTGCCGGGACGGACGGGCGTTTTTCAGGTCCCAGTCCATGGCCTGGCAAAACTCCCGCACCACCATTTCTTCATCCACTGTTTTTCCGGCGGTGGGGCCAACGGTGAGGGGCGGTTTTCCCAACATCCTGTCCGGACTTTTATACTCTATCAGGTTTAAGCCTTCTCGCACATTAAAGCAATGGCGCATGTTGGCGATACGTTCTCCTGTCCTGACGGCCTCTTCAACGTTCATATCCCAGCCGGTTGCGGCATTGATGAAATCGATCATGATGTTGGCCTTGCCCGTACTGCCGATGACGAAATGGCAACAGCCGCAGCTATCGATGACATGGAAAAACGACACGCCGACTTTCTGAGCAGGCGCCCTGCCGGCGAAGGAATTGGGATCAAAGGGTGGTTTTTCAAGTCCTGCCAGCGGCATTCCGCTATCGCGTGTATGGCGGCCCGGGGTAGCATCCATGCGGTAGGCAAGGGAGAAAGGATAAGACCTCCTGGGATCATGGGCGGCATATTCCTGTCCGTGGATATGCATGGCATATTTTTCGGAACCCTTGCCGATCTTTTCTGCCGCCTTCTGGCTGCCGTCTGCCAGTATATGACCGAACCCTTCCCTGCGCGCCATCTTCTCCAGCATGGCTATAATGGCATGGTGGTTACCCCAGGTCAGCTCAATCCCGTCAGTGTCCTGCCGGGTTATCAGCCCTTTCTCATAACACTCCATGGCATAACCGATGGTGGAGCCGGCTGAAATGGTATCCAGGCCATAGCGGTTGCAGATGTCATTAGCCATGATGATTGAATCCAGGTTATCGTTAAGCAAATTGGTACCGAAAATAGCCAGGGTTTCATATTCCGGTTTATGGCTGCCTGCGGCGTATTTATACTCACCCTCACCGGCTTTCATATGTCCTCCGCAACCCACCACGCAGCGGTAGCATCCATAACGTTTTTCCTGGAGAGCGATGACGGCATTGGCCCCGATTTTTGCATACTGGGGAAAATCAACAGTGATCGCCCCCGCCCAGTTTTTTACCGGGGAGTCCCCACTGGAAGCACAGCGTTCCAGAATACTGGGGGTGCCGAAAGCGCGCAATCCAACGACCGGACCAGTCAGCTCAGCGGCATATTTTTTACGCATCTCGGAGGATTTGGCTTCATCGAAAAGAGGAATTTTGAGACTGCCTTTAACGGCCAGGGCTTTAAGCTTCTTGGAACCCATCAGGGCGCCCAGACCGGAACGTCCCGCTGCCCGGCCTTTATTATTGATCACGGCAGCAATCAGTGACAGCTTTTCAGCGGAAGGACCGATACAGGCGGCTTCTATATCCTCTCCCAGCTCTTTTTTGAGCATATCCTCGGTCTCATAGGTATCTTTTCCCCAGATATGGGAAGCATCTTTGATTACAGCTTTGCCGCTATCGATAAATATGTATACCGGTTTTGGGGCGATACCCCGGATGAAGACAGCATCATATCCGGCAAACCTGAGGGCAGGGCCGAAATCCCCTCCGGAATTGGCGTCTCCCCAGGTCCCGGTCAGGGGTGATTTCCCCACGACCGCATAGCGGGATGCTCCCAGCGCAGGGGTACCGGTCAGCACGCCGGTGACAAAACCAAGGATATTATCCGGTCCGAGAGGGTCTACGCCTGCTTTCTGTTTGTCAAAGATGATCTTTGCCCCCAGGCC
>CAYLVC010000086.1:0-10468 GCA_964387005.1 uncultured Dehalococcoidales bacterium
GCGTTGGTATAATGGATTTTAAGATAATCGTCAATGTACCTGATGATGTGATGGCTTATTGAATTCGATTTCGGCTGGACAGCCTGAAATAGGGTCCTGAGAGGTTCAATATGACTAATTACATTATTCGACGCTTATTGATGGGGATCCTGATTGTAATACTGGTCAGCTTGATTGTGTTTTTTATAATACGATTATTGCCGGGAGACCCGCTCATTATATACCTGGGTCAGCAGGCAACATCGGGACAGATTACAGAGGAGCAGCTGAATAATCTAAGACATGAATTTGGGCTTGATAGGCCTGTTATAATTCAATACTTAAACTGGATGAAAGGAATTCTTCACGGGGATCTGGGTCAATCGATTATTTATCATCAAAATGTCGGCCAGCTGCTGATGGACCGTTTTCCGCTGACATTGCACCTTGGGATCACCTCTTTCGTAATTGCCAACATAATTGGTATTGCTTTAGGAGTCATGGCGGCGGTAAGGAGGAGCACCTGGATTGATACCCTGGTCACCGGGTTTTCGAATATAGGAATAACCATACCGGTGTTCTGGTTAGGACTATTATTGATGTATGTTTTTGGGCTGAAGCTTGGCTGGTTGCCGATAGCCGGTTATACTTCGCCGTTTGATGATTTCTGGTTGAGCACCAAACAGCTTATTATGCCTGTTGCCTGTCTGGCTGTTACCAGCCTGGCAGGGACTGCCCGTCAAACGCGTTCAAGTATGCTCGAAGTCATCCGGCAGGACTATATCCGCACCGCCTGGTCGAAGGGGTTGAGAGAAAGGGTGATAGTCATACGTCATGCTCTAAAGATCAGCCTGATTCCGGTTATTACCCTGATGGGTATTGGTGTAGGTATGGTTTTTGGGGGGTCTGTGCTGGTTGAGACAGTCTTCGCCATCCCCGGTATAGGCAGGCTGCTGGCTACCAGTATTTTCTCCCAGGACTATACCGTTATTCAGTCCGGGACTCTGGTTATTTCCATGATCATCGTGCTGGTGAATTTGATAGTTGACATTTCCTATGGCTGGTTCGACCCGAGAATCAGATATGGATAGGAGGAGTTAGAAATGGCGCAGCCTGCTGTCACACTATCAAGCCTGATCGATGCTCCTCCGAGGACCAGCGAATGGAAACGTTTCCGGAGGGTGTTTTTACAGCGGGGACTGGTACTCTTCGGGTTAATTGTGATATTGTTACTGGTGTTTACAGCCATTTTTGCAGATTTATTAACGCCGTATAATCCGTATATAGGGAATATGAATGAATCCTTACAGCAGCCTAGCTGGCAGCACTGGCTGGGAACGGACCTTCAAGGTAGAGATACCCTGGCCCGTTTGCTGTTTGGTACCAGGACTGCTTTGCTCGTGGGTTTTGTAACTGTGGGTTCAGCAGCTATAATAGGAATTATACTGGGAATACTGGCGGGATATATAGGCGGGATTACGAACATGATCATAATGAGGATCATGGACGCTCTTATGGGATTTCCCATGCTGATACTGGCCATTCTCATCAGTGCTGTCCTGGGAGGAGGTATACAAAATGTTATTATCGCCCTGGCTGTGGGAACTATTCCAGGGTATACGCGATTGATGTGCGGCATGACGCTCAGTGTCAGGGAGAATGATTACATCCTGGCAGAGAAGGCGATGGGGTCAGGCCATATTCGCACGATGCTGAGACATGTCTTCCCCAATGCGGTCCAGCCTATGATCGTACTGGTCACAATGATGCTGGGGAGCGTCATTCTGGCTGAGGCCGGGTTGAGTTTCCTGGGAATCGGTATAAAACCGCCAGGCGCTGCCTGGGGTTCCATGGTGAGCGATGGATACAAGTTTTTATTGGCCCACCCTGTACTTTCCTTCGCTCCGGGAATAGCCATTATGCTGGTGGTTTTTGCCTTTAATATGGTGGGGGATGGTTTAAGAGACGCACTTGATCCCCGGCTTAGAGGTACTATCTAAATACAGGGATGTCAATAAAATTGGCAAAGGAATGAAAGATGTCGAAATTACTGGAAGTAAAAAACCTGGAAACACAGTTCAAAACGGAAAGTGGTCTGGTAAAGGCGGTAAACGATGTTTCGTACCACATTGACGAGCAGGAAATAATTGGAATGGTAGGAGAGAGCGGCTGCGGCAAGTCCGTTACCCAGTTATCGGTAATGCGTTTGATCAATGCACCCGGTAAAATCACCGGCGGGCAGGTGCTTTTCGAAGGACAGAACCTTTTGAAGTATGAGGCCAATGGAGCAGAAATGAGGTCTATCCGCGGAGCCAAGATCGCCATGATATTCCAGGAGCCGATGACTTCTCTTAACCCGGTATTGACCATCGGCCGGCAGCTGAAAGAAATGCTGGAGCTGCACCTGGGAATGCACGGTGAAGAGGCCAACAAAAGGGCAGCGGAATTGTTGACCCTGGTGGGCATCCCCAGTGCCGAAAGCCGCCTTGATGACTATCCTCACCAGTTCAGCGGAGGAATGAGACAGAGGGTAATGATTGCCATGGGTCTTTCCTGCAATCCCAAGATGTTGATAGCCGATGAGCCGACGACAGCCCTCGATGTTACCACCCAGGCCCAGTTGCTGGAGCTTATGAAAGCGATGGTGGACAAATTCAAGAGCTCCCTGATAATAGTAACCCATAACCTGGGAGTGGTGGCCCGGTACGCCCAGAGAATTTACATCATGTATGCAGGCAGGATAGTTGAATCGGGTACGTGCAAGGATATCTTCCGCAGTCCCAAACATCCCTACACCGTCGGCCTGCTAAAATGCGTACCGCGTCTGGATGAAGCAGAGGGAACAAAGCTGGTGCCCATCAAAGGCCTGCCGCCTAATCTGATTAACATGCCGCCTACCTGCGCCTTTTTACCACGCTGTCCTTACGCCATAGACCAGTGCAGGCAGGAGCCATGGCCGGATTTAAGGCTGGTAGGCAACAACCAGTATATCCGCTGTTATGTAAATATAGAGGAGAAACAAAGTGTCACAGCCAAATGATATTTTACTAGATGTTAAAGACCTGAAAATGTACTTTCCCATAACCCGCGGGTTATTGAAAAGGAAGGTAGCGGATGTTAAAGCAGTAGATGGAGTGACCTTCCAACTGAAGAGAGGGGAAACTCTGGGTCTGGTGGGTGAAAGCGGCTGTGGAAAAACCACGGTGGGCCGCTGTGTAATCCGGCTTTATCAGCCAACTTCCGGGCAGATTATCTTTGAAAACGAGGATATCTCCTCTTTGCCTGAAAGAAAGATAAGGCATTTAAGGCGGAAGATTTCCCTGATCTTCCAGGACCCTTATAGCTCCCTGGACCCAAGGCAGAATGCGGAAAGCATTGTTGGCGAACCTTTAAAAGTACACAGCATGGTCACATCCCAGAAGGATTATAAGGATAGGGTAGCGGAGCTGTTTCGTACAGTCGGTCTGGACCCCAGCATGGGAGACCGCTTCCCCCACGAGTTCAGCGGAGGACAGAGGCAGAGAATCGGCGTTGCCCGTGCCCTGGCCTGCCAGCCCGACCTTATTGTCTGCGATGAGCCCATCTCCGCGCTGGATGTTTCCATCCAGGCACAGATCATCAACCTGCTTCAGGATCTGCAATCCGGACTGCAGGGTTTGACTTACATTTTCATTGCTCATGACCTTTCGGTAGTCAAACATATCAGTGACAGAATTGCCGTTATGTACCTGGGACGCATCGTTGAAATCACCCGCCCCAAGGAACTGTACGAGAATCCCCTGCACCCTTATACCAAAGCCCTGCTGTCGGCCGTCCCCGTACCTGATCCTTATATAGAAGAAACTCGGGAAAGAATTATCCTGAAGGGTGAGGTACCCAGCCCGATCAATCCTCCCAGCGGCTGCAGCTTCCACGTCAGATGCTTTATGGCAACACCGGAGTGCAGCAAAGCTGTTCCTCCTCTCAGAGATGTCGGGAATGGGCATCAAGTTGCCTGTATTCGCGTCTAGTTTTTTCGGGCACAAATATAGGTTTTTCTTCTCCTCTCCGGACTTGAGAGAATTGGGAGTGGACTTGATGACGGGGAAAAATGAGAGAGTCTGAACGGGTCCTGCCTGACTCTCTCATTCTGATTGTCCGTTTGCGGTTTAAACAGGCCTTTCTTAAAAGAAAGGCCTGTAGTGTTTGACAGGTTGACGGCGCTTGAAGAGCCCGGATAAGACCTTAAACCCTTCCAGGGAGGTGTCGATATGCATTTTGAGGACTTTATTCCACGTGACACTCTCAAATGGCCTTATGCCATAAACTACGGCAAAGAGAATGAGGTTGATTGTGATGTGCTGGTATTGGGAGGGGGTATCGCCGGCTGCTGGGCGGCGATATCTGCGGCCAGAAGGGGCGCCAGGGTAGCGATGGTTGAGAAGTCTGTCACCAGGACCAGCGGGGCAGGAGGTTCGGGAGTGGACCACTGGCATGCGGCAGTTACCAATCCGGCCTGTAAAATTTCTCCTGAAGAGTTCACTTATGCCAACATAGAGAATTTCGGGGGCTGGAGAAATGGCATCAGCCAGTATATCACCTGCCGCGAGAGTTATGACTGTCTTCTCGAACTGGAAAAACTGGGAGTAAAGGTGCGCGATTCCGCCGACGAGTTCAAAGGGGCCGATTTCAGGGATGAGACCAGCAAACTGTTGTTTGCCTACGATTATGCGGCCAGATATTGCATCCGGGTCTGGGGCTCCAGGACCAAGCCTGCCCTGCAAAGAGAGTGCCAGCGGCTGGGGGTTAAAATCTACGATCATGTGATGGTTACCAGCCTTTTAAACCGGGGAGGAAAACAGGGGGACAGGGTGACAGGCGCTGCCGGCTTTAATACCCGGACGGGTGAGTTCTATATTTTCAAGGGAAAAGCCAGCATTCTCTGCATGTTCCTGCCGCAGCGGCAATGGATTTTTTCTACGGAACTGAAAGGCCTTTGCACCACTCACCGTCCTCCCAGTTCTTCCGGTGACGGACATGCCATGGCCTGGAAGGCAGGGGCGCAGTTCACCGGCGTGGAGCACTCCAGGAGAGGAGGAGGCGGACCTTACGGATATCCTCAATACGGGGTAGGCAATACTGCCAACACCTGGTATGCCTGTACCCTGGTGGATGCCGCCGGCAAGGAAATCCCCTGGGTGGACAGGGACGGGCGGAGTCTGAAGACCGTAGCGGAAAGATACCGGCCTGCGCCGGGTCAGGATTTTTTTATTTCCGACATGGGCCGGGAATATAAACACAAAGGACCGACACTGCTCCCGGACTGGCAGCAGAGAGTAAGGCAGGGTGAATTTACGCTGCCGATCTATGCCGACATACCCTCTCTCCCCGAGATGGAAAGAAAAGCTCTGTGGGGACTGATGATAGCCCAGGAAGCCAGGACGATGATTCCGATATACCGGACATACAATCAGGCCGGGTTCGACCCCGAAAAGGATATGCTCCAGTGTTATGACGGCAGCTGGATGGGCCTGGGACCGCCGCAGTGGCGCGATGGCGCTGACGGAGGGGGGCTGGTGGTTGATTGGGACCTCAAGACCAGCCTGGATGGGCTCTATGCTGCCGGGGGACAGCTCTCCTGCTCGGGGGATCATGCCTACGCCGCAGCTACAGGCTGCTACGCCGGCAGAAAAGCCGCTGCCAGTGCCGCAGCCTGTTCAGCCGGAGCTGAGAGTGACCGCGGACAGGTAGAAAGAGAGAAAGCCCGCATTTATGCCCCTTTAAGGCGCCATAACGGTATGGACTGGAAAGAGCTTAACGCCGGTATCTGCCGGGTGATGCAGGACTATTGCGGCGAACTGAAGAATGATGAATTACTGAAAATCGGATTGAAATGGATTGAAGAGCTGGAAGAGGGAGAAATGGCCGAGTCCTGTGCCCGCAATCCCCATGAGCTTTTACGTCTGCACGAGGTCTTTAATATTATCACCGTAGGCAAAATGATTTTTGAAGCCTGCCGGGCCCGGAAGGCCAGTAATCCCGCCATCGGTTTCATACGCACGGACTATCCTGCTGCCGATCCACCGGAATGGCATAAATGGCTGACCGTAAACCTGGACCAGGGACGAGTCATGACCGGCAGTCTGCCCATGGACTACTGGGGAGATCTGGAATCCGGCTATGCCGGGCACTGCGGACGGTAAACAGAGGGAGGATCAAAATGGAACAGGAAAAGACAGGCATGTTCCCCAATGTTGTGACACCCGGCAATCCGGTTGTTTTCGATGAAACGGTCTGCTGCGGCTGCAACACCTGCGTAAATCTATGCGTAATGGATATTATGATGCCCAATCCTGATAAGGGCAAACCGCCCATACTCCTGTATCCTGATGAATGCTATTATGACGGTCTGTGTGTCAGTAACTGCCCGCTGTGGCAAAAAGGCGCCATCAGGCTTAACCATCCTCTGAACCAGCGCGTGCGCTGGAAAAGGAAAGAGACCGGTGAGCATTTCCGGCTGGGAATGCCCAATCCTCCTCCGCCTAACAACCGTCCGCCCGTGGGCGGCTGGTAGGCTGAAGACCTGACAATGAGAAAACTGGACGTGTATAGCCGGATGGAGATATAAAGAGAACTCGTGGAGGATAAAAATGGACCAGACAGCCGAAAAGCTTTTCAAGGAAAGAGAACGCAGGATTATGGATGCGGTGCAGCTAAGGGTCCCCGACCAGGTCCCCGTCTCGATCCCTTTCAGTTATTTCCCGGCTAAATTCGCCGGTATTACCACCCGGGATGCCTACTATGATTTTCCCCGCTGGAAGGAGGCCTATATCCGGACAGTGACATATTATCAGCCTGACCGCTGTGTGATTATCAGCAACCAGTCGGGCGGCGTTCTGGAAGGACTGGACAGTAAAACCCTGAAATGGCCCGGTCACGGGGTTTCTCCCTACCACACTCATCAGTTCGTGGAGGGGGAGTACATGCTGGCCGATGAGTACGACCTTTTCCTGAATGATGTGTCTGATTTCCTGGTACGCCGTTATCTTCCCCGCTGTTATGGAGCTTTGGTCCCCCTGAGCAAGTTTCCCCATCTCAATACCCTGCTCCAGGGACTGCCGTTCGGCAGCCTGGCTTCGGAAGAAACAGCTCAAATGCTTGAAATCCTGGCTAAAACCGCACGGGATGCGGTCCGCTGGCAGACCGAATATGCATCAATCACCCGCGATCTCACCCGGAAAGGCTTTTTCTGCCGCATGGCTCCCGGAGGCGGGGTGCCTTTTGATACCATATCCGACTTTTTACGCGGTATGCGGGGCGCCATGCTGGACATGTACCGCCAGCCGGATAAACTGCTGGCCGCCTGCGATATGCTGTCAAATATCCAGGTCGAAAGGATCAAAGCCGCGCCCAGACAGACCGAATTCACCACATCCTTCCTGGCGCTTCACAGGGGAGCCGAAGGCTTTATGTCCAAAAAACAGTTCGAGACCTTCTACTGGCCTTATTTGAAAAGGCTGGTCAACGCCCTGATAGAGGCGGGAAATACTCCCGATATCTTTTTTGAAGGCGATTACACCTCCCGCCTGGAATACCTGTGCGAGCTGCCCAAAGGGAAAATAATAGCCCGCTTCGACCGGACGGACATGCAAAAGGCCAAAGAGATAGCCGGCAACACCCTCTGTATCGCCGGCAACGTCTTCCCTTCATTGCTTCAAACGGGTACCGCCGGTGAAGTCCGCAAGTACTGCCAGTGGCTGATCGACGTGGTCGGGAGGGATGGAGGCTATATCATGACTTCCGCCTCTTCTCTGGATGAGGTCAACCCGCAAAACCTGAAGGTAATGATCGATTTCACCCGCGAATATGGCCGCTACCGCCCGTAAAAAATAACAGCTGCCAGAAGAAAAGAGTCTTTCACAATTTGAGACCGGATAGTGTATTATTAAGTGAATGAACCCATGGAAAGCTAATAGGTATTCTCGGATTCACTTATAAATAACAAGTTACGATATCACAGGATTGGAGAAATATGCGTTTATCAAGATCATTTGGAAAAACCCTGAGAGAGATCCCCGCAGATGCGGATACCATCAGTCACCAGCTATTGTTAAAGTCCGGCATGATCAACCAGTTGACCGCGGGCGTCTATTCGTTCTTGCCGCTGGGACGGCGGGTGCTGGTCAAGATCCAGGACATTATCCGCGATGAGTCCAACAGGGCGGGCGGGCAGGAAGTAATAATGCCCGTGCTGCATCCGGTTGAAATCTGGCAAAAGTCCGGGCGTGAAGCTTTACTGGGCGAAATTCTTTTTCACCTCAAAGACCGCCGCGGACATGACCTTGTGCTGGGTCCGACCCATGAAGAAATCATCACCGACCTGGTCAGCCGCAACGTTCAGAGCTACCGCGACCTGCCCCTCATGCTTTATCAATTGCAGACCAAACTTAGGGATGAGCCCCGCCCGCGCGGCGGACTGCTGCGCGTTCGCGAGTTTATTATGCACGATCTTTACAGCTATGATGTTGACGCCGGAGGACTGGACATCAGCTATGAGAAGATGCGCCAGGCATACAGCAACATCTTCGCACGCTGCGGTCTGCCTGCCCTGCTGGTAGAAGCGGACAGCGGCGCTATAGGCGGCAAGGACTCCTTCGAGTTCATGCTGGTTGCCCCCAGCGGTGAGGATGAGATTATTTTCTGCCAGTCCTGTAAAGCTGCGGCCAACGTGGAAAAAATGGTCAGCATAAAGAAAAAAATGGAGGCCGAAAATCCTCTGCCTCCGGAAGAGGTCAGCACTCCTGGACTTACTTCCATCGAAGAGATTTCAAAATTTCTTAAAATCAACCCCGATCATACTCTTAAGGCCGTGCTTTACGTAGCTGACGGGGAGTTTATCATGTCCCTCATCCGGGGAGACCTGGAGATCAATGAAATCAAGCTTAAGAAGGTCCTGCACTGCTCCGACCTGCGGCTGGCCGCCGAAGGGGAGGTCCAGTCGGCAGGTATAGTGGCCGGATTTGTTTCGCCTGTCGGTTTAAAAGCGAAGGTAAAGGTCGTTGCGGACGATTCGCTGGTATCCGGGGTCAACTTCGTGGCCGGAGGCAACAAAAAGGACACCCACATTAAAAATGTGAACTATCCCCGTGACTTTCAGGCGGATGTCATCCAGGACATTGCCAAAGCCCGGCCCGGCGATGCCTGCCCGAAATGCGGGGCAGCGCTTTCTTCAACGCGCGGCATCGAAGTAGGCCATATTTTCAAACTGGGTACGCTCTACAGCGAAAAAATGGGGGCAAGGTTCATAGATGAAGACGGGGTCTCCAAACCTATCGTCATGGGGACATACGGAATCGGAGTCGGGCGTGTCATGGCTGCCGCCATCGAGCAGAACCACGATGAAAAGGGTATCATCTGGCCGCTCTCCATTGCCCCTTACCAGGTCCATCTGACCGGCCTCTTCATGGATAACCCGAAGGTGGCTGCGGCTGCCGACCAGCTCTATCAGGAAATGGAGGGGCAGGGCATCGAAGTGCTTTTCGATGACCGACTGGAAACAGCCGGCGTAAAATTCAACGATGCGGATTTGATCGGCATCCCCCTGCGGATTACCCTCAGCCCCCGTACCCTGGAAGGCGATAACGTTGAGTTCAAACGCCGCACCGAGAAAAAAGCCCAGGTTATGCCTTTATCCGGAATTGTGGACTTCCTGAAAGATCTCATAAGCCGGGAGCTGGGGAAAAAGTGAGGCTGCAATTATTCGGAGAAATTCCACATCGGATAGGTTAAAAATGCATTATGCTGTGAGGCCGGTCTGATGCCGGCCTCGCAAATCGTTATGCTGCTCTTCACCGGAATAGGCGTCGGTTTTCTCAGCGGGCTGCTGGGTATAGGCGGGGGAATCATCCTGACCCCTGTCCAGTACTGGATTTATACCTCGGCAGGCATAAGCACCGACCTGGCAATCAAGATTGCCTGCGCTACCTCTCTGGCCGTCATCCTGCCTACCGCAGCCAGCGGGGTATGGCAGCACCAGAGGCGGGGCGGCATCAACTGGAAAGCAGCCGTCTTCATGGGTGTTTTCACGGCGGCTGGGGCTTTTATCGGGGCCAATCTGACGGCCAACATTCCCGGCTCGATAGTGAAAACTGCCTTTGGCGCCGTGGCCATGATAGTCGCTCTCCGCATGGTTACCGTCAAGCTCACCGAGGCCGAAAAACCCACCCGTGATAATCCCTGGTTATGGATCGCCCTGGCCTTGCCCATAGGGGTAATCACCGGAATCATGGGAATCGGTGGGGGCGTCCTGGTTGTGCCGGTTCTGGTTCTGGTGCTGCGGTTCCGCATGTGCAATGCAGCCGGCACTTCTCTGGCTATGATGCTCTTTACCAGCCTCGGCGGCATTGCCGGCTACGTGATTAATGGCATCGGCGTCAGCGGGCTGCCCGACAACACCATCGGTTACATCTACTGGCCTGCCTGGGTTATCCTGTCGGCTTCCAGCATCTTC
>CAYLVC010000087.1:0-10325 GCA_964387005.1 uncultured Dehalococcoidales bacterium
CCATGAGGGCCGCCCAAAAAGACCCGGCGGCTTACCGCGATCTGGTCGTCCGCGTAGCCGGCTATTCGGCCTACTTCGTCGAGCTTAATGCGATCTTGCAGAACGATATCATCAGCCGGACCGAGAACTCGCTCCGCTGAAAAATGGGAGAAAATGAGTGAAAAAAACCCGCTTATTCAGCTGCGGGTCATTTAAAAGCGTCATTTTCGTTCTCAAACATGGTGAACATTACCCCGGTTGACTATTTCCTCTTGACCTTCTACTCCATTCTTGACCGGCAAGCCCTGAAAGAGTAAATTATTTATAATATGGCTGAAAATATGCAAAAGGGCTCACGTTGCTGGCAGCCAATCTGACTGAAACGGATGTGCTTGACATAACCTATTGCGGGGGTTTTCAGTAAAAATTATGGTATCTGGCTGTATTAATGCATAAGAAAGTGTACGACAGCGGCAAGAAATCCCGCTGGTCATGGTATTCTTACGATTTTGGGAATTCCGCCTATGCCTCCATTGTTCTCCTGGCTGTCTATTCTGCCTTCTTTAAGAACGTAGTAGTGGGCGGAGCCGAAGGCACCCGCCTCTGGGGCATTTCTATCGGCATCGCTGCCATAATAGTGGCCGTTATTTCACCGGTACTGGGTACTATTGCTGATTTCACCAGAGCCAAAAAGAAATTCCTGCTGATATTCACCGTATTAGCTGTGGTTTTTACGGCCCTGTTGTTTTTTGTAGGTGAGGGCGATGTATTCCTGGGGATGTTCTTTTTTATCATGGCCGAGATTGGCTACCGCGCCGCTCAGGTATTCTATGATGCCCTCCTGGCAGATGTCTCTGCGCCGGAAACCGTTGGCTCTGTTTCAGGCAAGGGCTGGGCTATCGGTATGGTCGGGGGCATATTTGCCCTTCTTCTAGTGCTTTTACCCATTCAACTGATCGGCAACCAGATGATACCTTTTGCCTTTCTCCTGACAGCTGCTCTCTACCTGATATTTTCCATCCCAACGATTCTCTGGGCCAGGGAAAAGAGCGATCCGGAACCGGTACCGGCAGGTGAAAACACCATCAGTCTGGCATTTAAAAAACTGCTTCAGACTTTCCGCAGCATCCGGCAATACAAAGAATTTGTTAAATACATGGCGGCCTTTCTCATTTATAACGACGGCATAATGATGCTGATGGATTTCGCCGCGATTATCGGCGCTACGCTTTTCGGCATGGGGCAGATCCAGTTGATTGTATTCGTAATAATCATCCATGTCGCCGGTATTTTCGGCGCATTGGCCGGCGGTAAAATTTCAGACAACAGAAGCAGTAAAGAAGCCATCGTCTATTCGCTGGTGATATTAGTCGCTTCAATCACCGGTCTGTTCTTTATCAAGGATATCACCTGGTTTTATGTCATTGGTTTTGCAGCCGGGTTTTCCCTTACAGGCGCCCAGGCCATCAGCCGGGCCATGGTCAGCCAGCTTGCGCCTGTCTCGAAAACCACGGAATTTTACGGGTTCCTTTCGGTTGCCGGCCGTACTTCTACCTTTATTGGCCCGTTTGTGTTCAGCACCGTTTCTTACCGTGCCCACAACTGGTACGTCAATAACGGGGTTAATTCTGTTCTGGCTGAACAGTATGGGCTTCTCTGGGCGGTGGGTTCCATCATTGCCTTCCTGGTAGTCGGCGGGATTATCCTGCTGTATGTCAGGCGGGTCTCTTTTGCAGATAGTCCGGTAGGCGTTATGAGTCCTTCTGAAAATGAAATCCAATGAGACCATTTCTGAGCTACATGCCCGTATTCAGGATACTGCATTTTCTGACGGGAATATTTTTACGGCTCAAATTCAATTACC
The DNA here is from genome assembly GCA_964387005.1 of uncultured Dehalococcoidales bacterium. Lineage (GTDB taxonomy): Bacteria > Chloroflexota > Dehalococcoidia > Dehalococcoidales > UBA3254 > CAYLVC01. Next base: position 1,844 of record CAYLVC010000087.1, read on the forward strand.
GCGCTGAAAAAATCGAGCCCGAACACAAACCTTATATTGTACTATCCAACCATACAACCAATTACGACCCTGTTTTACTTGGGTTAAGCTTTCCGGAACTGCTTTATTATGTGGCAAGCGAACATATTTTCAGATTGGGCTTCATCAGTAAACTCCTGATATGGCTGGTCGATCCGATCCCTCTGCTGAAATCATCCACAGATTTTCAAACCGTAATTAAGGTGCTGAAGAAGCTGCGAAACGGTTATAGCATTTGTCTGTTTGCTGAAGGGAACAGGACATTCAGCGGGGAATCAAGCGGTATTCCCGCATCTACCGGAAAACTGGTCAGCATGAGCGGAGCTTCTTTGATTACCTACCGGATTGACGGAGGGTATTTTACAAACCCTAGATGGGGCAAAAAATATCGCAAGAACCACATGTCCGGCCGAAAGGTCTCTGAATACAGCCCGGAACGCCTGAAAAGCATGACGGTAGATGAATTGAATGAGATTATCAAAAGAGATCTATATGTCAATGCCTACGATGAGCAGCAGTTGAACATGGCGCCGTACTGCGGGACAAACATTGCCGAAAACCTTGAAGTGGCTCTGTATATCTGCCCTTTATGCGGCGGCATCGGGACCCTGCAGAGCCGCCATGATCAATTTTGTTGTTCATGCGGACTGCGGCTGCGCTACACGCCATTCGGACTGTTTGAATCACTCGGGAGCAGCCCGCCTCCTTTTCAGACGGTACTGGACTGGTTTCGCTGGCAGAGCATCAGAATTTGTGAAATGTCCCGGGAGTTCTTCCTGCAATCCCCGGACAAACCCATGTTTTCGGACAATAACCAGTCGCTCTGGCGTATCGAAAAAGCCAGCTCGTGCACACTGCATGGCAAAGGCACGCTGTCTTTATACAAAGATCGCCTGGAGCTGGCACAAGAGGACGGGCGACAGTTTTCCTTTCCGATAGACAAAATAACGGATATGTCGATATACAGCCGGATGGTGTTGATATTTTCCACGGCGGATGATGTGACATATGAAATAAAAACCCGGCATCCCCGGTCTGCTGTCAAGTACCTGGACGTGTTCAGGTTTCTGGAGTCAAGTTCAGAATCCTGATTTTGGAGTGTTATAACAACATAGCTATATATAACGTCATAAAATATTGCGGATGGAACACAGTCTGGTTGAGTCTCCGATGAGCAGACTCCGGTCACCTTACCACCTTGCGCAGTCGGCAGACCAACCAGGCTGTGGCAACCACCTGTATATGCAACTAATTCGGTCGTTACATATAGTTTGTATCCTGAAAAAACTCTTATGCCTGCGTTTCATCGCCGGTGGATTGCTTTTTAGTCTGGCCGGTCAGAGCTGAGGTAATAATGGACACGGTGCTGATCAGTGCGCCAATCAGCATTACAAACTGGAAGCTCTGGACAATGGCTGTTTGTTCAACCGGTCCGGAAGCGCCGGTCTGGGCTGCTGCCCGGTTGATGTCCAGTTGATAGGCATAAAGGGACCCGGCTACAGCCGTGCCGATGGCGCTCCCCAGCAGCCTCATGGTGTTGCTCACACCCATAGCGGAAGCCATTTCCTCACGCGGCGCAGATCCAACCACCGCACTCTGGGCAGGAGGCATCAAAACGCCCATGCCGACCCCGAACAGGAGCATTATCATGGCAATATGGGTGATTCCTATGCCCAGACCCATCCGGCTGGCCAGGAAAAGGGCCAGAGAAAAACAGATGCTGGCCGCAACCATAGGTATGCGGGCGCCGATTTTGTCCGAAATCCAGCCGCTTATGGGAGAAAGGATAACGGGAGGGACAGCCATGATGGCCATCAGCATTCCGACTGTCGAGGCCGAAAGCTGGATTCCACCGATCAGGAAGTAGGGGATCAGGACAGGGGCCATCGTACCGCCCATTATGTGAAAACAGGTGGTTACAGTAGCCATGGTGAAGACCCGGCTGCGAAAGAGCTTCATATCGAGAACAGGCTGAATGGCTTTCCTTTCAACATAGAAGAAAAGTATCAGGAAGACCACAGCGGCAATGACCAGCGCCAGTGCGGGCAGGGAAAGGAACCCCCATCCGCTGCCCAGATTGAGGAAAAGCACCAGGCTGGCAGTTCCCAGTAATAGAGTGAAGGCGCCGGGAAGATCCAGATGCAGCTTTACTCCCGGTTGTTTTTGCTCTTTAATAATTGCCAGGGCCATTACCAGGCTCAGGATTCCCACCGGGATGCGGGTGTAGAATAGTCCCTGCCAGTCCAGTGTATCAATCAACACACCGCCAAGAGCTGGGCCGGCTATCAGCCCGACTGACATCAGCATGCTGAAGATGCCGATTGCCCGTCCCTGTTCTTCGCGGGGAAAAGAGGCAATCACGAGAGCGCTGCCCACGGTCAGAGCCATAGCTGCCCCGGCTCCCTGTACGGCGCGCGATAATATGAGCAGCATGATATTGGGTGATACCGAACAGAAGATCAGACCTATCGTATATACTACCAGGCCGATGACGTAGACTCGCTTCCGCCCGATGGTATCTCCTATTTTGGCCAGTGTCAGGAGCAGACCCAGCTCCGAGATAGTAAAGGCGATGGTCAGCCACACTACGGTTGAAGAACTGGTATTAAAAACTTCAGAAAGGCGGGGGAAAGAGACCGTCACTATGCTCATATCCAGGGAGGATGAAAAGTTGGCGATTGAAACGGCGATCAGTACCCACCATTTGTAAGACCCGCTGGTAATCTTCAAGTTCTCCGGTCCTCGGTTTGTTAAGTATGATTGATAGAATTATACACTCGGTTACACTATTAGACAATAAACAAAATCAACAATCTTAATAGATTAAACCTCGCCCCGTGTTCAATTACTCAAGACTAGTTAAAAAGAAGCGGATTTGACGCTAGGTACATCTTTTGAAGGGTACGGAAACTGGCTTTACTATTGGTTCAGATAAATACATAACATAAGCGTCTTGTTTTTTCAGAGCCGTCGTCGGCGGTAGAGGACATTGACAGATATTTCCCGCCGGTTGAATCGGCAGCCGGCATCTGTCCGGGCTAATCGCGGCTGTTGCCGCTGTCCGGCTTTCCATCTTTCGGGCCTGCAAGCACGAAACTGTTTCCTCCACCCGGCCTTCGCTCATTGCCGCAAACCAGGCAGTGCCATACCGTGGCAGATTCAGCATCCATGACAGTATCTTCTATATGCAGGGTATTTTTGTTGCATTTGTCGCAGTGCATGTTAAGGATAGTCAATTACCATCAGTCCTTTTTGTTCGATTTGCCGGTGCATCGCAGCGATCTCTAAAGGTTTCGAACCGATCAAATGACGGAAGTGTTGTGTCATTACGCTCAATTCTGCTTTATTCAGTTCTTTTCGCTCTGAATTTATACCTGTAATGGAGAATCCCGGTATCGGGGCTCTCTACGCTGCTTGCGCACACTCATTCTAGCCTCGGTATGCGGGATAAGTCAAGTCAGGGTTGGTCCATTGACAATGTACCAGAAGGAATTACTGTAGTTTTTGCTATCCGGAGGAGCTTGTAAAATGGTTCGTAATCTGTCTTGAATACCCAAAATACTGATATCCAAAAAAGAGGCCCCTGGTGGATGCCGGAAATGTTATTGTCCAGGGGCTCTCTTTTTAAAATCGGATAATCTTATATCATCATGCCAGGCCTGGTTACCCGAGTGGGGCGGGGAAGCGAATAGCCGCTGAAGCCGGCGGGATGTGTTCGGGCGGCCTGATCAGGTCGAATTTTATCGCCTTCTCCGGGCAGCCGATGACGCAAACACCGCATCCGTAGCAGTCTGAAATGCGGGCTTTCAACTTCTTTGAACCCGGGACCTTTTCCATCTGTATTGAGTCGAATGAGCAGCGCTCAATGCATGTCTGGCAGCCGGTGCATTTGTCCTGGTCAACAGTAGCCTCGAACCGGCTGGGAGTATAGAGGCTGTGCATGTCTTCTCCCGAAGCCAGGCTCTGTATCAGCATGCCGCAGCAGTCCGAAGCACAGTTGCAGATTACGCCCGGCATCACCGCGGCATTGCCCGGACCTTCGTGAATAAGTCCGGCCATTTCAGCTTCATCCATTTTGGCGATAGCTTCATCGTAGGTGTAAATCATCATATCGCCGCCTCTTTTGCGGGTTTCTTCCAGTACGGCCTTGCTGAACTGGAAGCAATTCCACATGGGATGGTTGCAGCGGGTGCTTTTCAGGTCCGGGTCAAGCTGCATTGGCTCCGCCATTCCTCTACCGGAACGGCAGCCGCAGGGTCCGGCGATTAGTATTTCAGCCCGCTGGAAGATCTGCTCGACGTCTTCATGCCAGAGGAGCTGTTCCTTTTTAATGGCCGGGTTGGACTTGATGGCCAGGCGGGAGGGGTACACCCGGTGTATGGGGTTGCCCGTTTTCTTGAAGGCTATAACCCAGTCATTGACTTCACGGGTGGGATTTTCATCTTCCCATAGCTTAACCCATTTCTGGTGCTCTTCCAGGTTAAGGGGAACAACATTGCCGGCGAATCCATAATGCCGGCCCCGGCGAAACTGATACTGGGTGGGACCTTTAAAAATCAATCCCCGGTTGAAAAGATCGATCAGTTTGGCCGCAAGGCTTTTTTCATCCCTCTTCAGTCTCTCAGCCAGAACAGGGACGGTCACCGGAGAGGTGCACTCCAGAAGTAATTCCGCTTCTTCCAGAGTCATTAAAGACTCCAGCATTTTTCGAAAGCTTTCCGATTCGGGGAAAGTCCACATTTCAGCAATCTTCTGATAGGCGTCATTTTTCGGCGTCATTACTCAAACCTCCCATAGGATTTTCCTTTCAGAATAGTGTCAGAAAATGCATCTGTCAAGTTAACTGATCCGTTTTTACGGAGTTTTCCTGATTTGATTCCTCGATCCTGAGTTTAAGGTCTTTCAGGGCTATTTGCCGGGCTGTTTCGGAATAGAAGTAGCCGGGCTTGTTGATGCCTTCCTCGATCTTTTTGAAGTCCGGACCGTCTTTGGGCCGGCCTCTCCGCTTCCCTGCTGAGAATCCTTCTTTCGATGTCCGGGAGAGCTTGTCTGCGTCCCTGACCAGGCCTTCGTTTTTTGAGATGAAACCTTCGCGGGTATCGTGCTGGGAGATAATTTCCAGTATCTCTCCGATCAACACCACGGGATAACCTACCTGGTGCAGGATGTCCCTGGCTATCTTCACTCCCTCGTTCTGGTGTTCTATCTGTACGGTGCGCCTTATCTCGTCCGCAGTCTCTTTTTTAAAGATCAGGAGCCGCCGCTCTTTTTCAAGCTGGCTATAGCCGACATCGTGCAGGATGATGGCCGGAATCATCACATCCTCATTTCCTTTCTCCAGTTCCGCCAGCTGCCTGGCGAATCTCAGGGTGACTTCAGCGTGCCCCTCGTCATCGCGTTTGTCCTGGTAAGGAAGCGCCAGATCCCAGATTTTTTCAAAGATCTCTTTCATCGGTCTGTCTCCTGCTAGTGATTAATGGTCGTCTGCCGGTGGTGTGCCGCATGCTTGCCTTATTCTAGCACAAGACCATTGCCGGTACATCCCAAAAGGCAGGGCAGGCATTTTTAACGGAAAGGTTGTAATATGTAGTATACAGTCCTATTATTGAATCAATGCAAAGTGGTCTAATATATAATATTAGTTTGAACTGAAACAGGAGAATTGTCAACGCATGTTGCCTGAGATGGGAATCGGTCAATTGATCGAGAAGGCCTCCTATCTTTCGCCGGAAAAAGCTGCCTTTGTAAAGGAAGCCTACCATTTTGCTGCAAAATCACATATGGGGCAGGTCTGTTGTTCCGGTGCACCTTATATACAGCATCCTCTCCATGTGGCTTTAACACTGGCACATCTGGGGCAGGATGCCGAATCGCTGGGCGCTGCTTTACTTCATGACGTTCCCATGAAATGCGGAGTCCCGGAAAATATAATTGAAGCTCGTTTTGGGCAACAGGCCAACAGGCTGGTAAATGGGGTTGTCCGAATAGGAAAAATGTCATGGACCGTTAATGACTCCACCAGGCGTGATTCAAAGGGAAAGAACTCCAGTAAAATACTGGTTGCAATGGCAGAGGATATCCGTGTAATTTACATTATACTGGCAGACCGTTTGAACAACCTGCAAATGCTTCATTTTATGCCTCCGGAAGAAAAGAGCAGCATCGCAAGAGAGGCCATGGACATTTTTGCCCCGGCGGCTGGACGTCTGGGCATCCGCGAACTGGAATGGCAGCTTGAGGACTATTCTTTCAGGATTCTTGAGCCGGACAAGTACAGGCAGATCGCCCAATGGCTTGGTATCAGGCGGCTACAGAGGGAAAACTGTCTTTTTCAGGTGGTCCGAGAACTCGAAGAAGAGTTTAGCAAAGCCGGGCTGAAGGCTGAAATCAGCGGTTATCTCAAGAATATTTTCAACATATATCGCAAGTTGCACAAGTACGAAAAATCCGGCAAAGAGCTAAAAGATATTCATAACCTCGTGACCGTTCAAGTCCTGGTAGAGACCGTCATAGATTGCTATAAAGCTTTGGATTCAGTTCATCGATTGTGGCATACACTTCCGCAGGAGTTCGATGACCATATAGCTAACCCCAAATCAAACGGCTACCGGTCTTTACATACCGCGGTGATGTATATGGGAAACACCCCTCTGGAGATACATATACGCACATATGATATGCAGCGTATAGCTGAATATGGTACAGCTGCTCACTGGCGTTATAAAGAAGCAGAGAGGAAAGAATACCCTTTGAAGTAAACGACTATTGGTTATATTGCCCTGGCGGACTAGCTGTGGCTGTTATCAGGATAACATAAAGTATTCCGGAAATAGCCGGATGTCTTTTTCAATCAGGTCTTTGAAGCACTCACCAGCTTTACTCTAAGGTCCCCGTAGGCCGTGTTATTCGGATCGAGTGCCAGAAGCTCCTCGGCTTCAACAAGTGCGCCACGCCTATCTCCCCGCTCTGCCAGCAACTCCACCAGATTGTAGCGGTTGGCTGTATCGGCAGGATCAAGCCGTTTTACTTCCCAGCGGTGGGCCAGTGCCTCTTTGCTATGCCCGAGTTTTTTCATGACTACGGCCATTTCTTTGTGTGCCAGTATGTGATCTGGGCTCTCCGCCAGGCATCTTTTCAGGAGTGAAAGCGCATCCGATACGCGGTTTTCTGCAACAGCCTCATATGCTCTCCCGTACAACAGCCCGCAGGACTCCCGCAACGCCAGCCGTCTTTCGAGATTATCTCTCATATTCTCTATCATAGCGGAATATCTGGAGGCGGCAGCACCGGATCTTTCAGGAACTGCTGTCAATCGAAACGACGCCACAACAGCATCCCAGCGTTTTTCCTTTTCTGCGAATTTCACATTGTCGCAACAACTTGCCGTAATGGCATATCCGACTCCGCCAAGGACAATCATGTACTTCTTAGACCATACCTTTCCCCCAATGCAGTAACGGGCACAGGCATGTTCTTTGCCTCCGAGGGTTATTCTTCCTGACTCCAGGTCCGTATATTCCATATCCTGGGCATTAAGGGTGAACATAAGCTGGTTTATGTCCGGGGGCAATTCAACCGGCATACGTTCGATCATGAAGTTGAGGGTTTCACCGGAATCACATTCGAACTGTATGTCAGCGTAAGGTCTGACACCGCGGATAAAACCCAGCAGAATTACAGGGAACGGCGCCCGTTTTGTGGAAAGCGTCCAGTTTTCCGGCACGTCGATCTCAAAACCGTGATGTTCATTACAGTATGTTTTCAGGCCTCCCGGGATCGAGAGGAAAACCGGGGACTGTTTATCCGGGAGGATTTTCTTTCTGATGCCGCCCGCCAGGCGTATCACCTGTAATTCCTGGATGGCTTGCTCAATGTACCACTCAGGCGAATGCGGCAGCGATATTCCGGCTGCCCCGGCCAGGCTGCCTCGTTTTTCAGCTTCTTTTTTTGCGAGAACCAGCGCGAGTTCCAGTTGCCGGGAAGCCTCATCCAGACAGTTCTGGTCTCTGAGAGCGCATCCGAGATAGTATCTGGCTTTTCCTGAATTCGGGTCAAGGGAAATGGCTTTGCGTGCATATGCTTCCGCTTGCCGGAACCTGCCGAGGATCCCGGAGTCTGCCGCGAGCTGGATGTAGGCCTCCATACAGGTTGGATCGCGGCTGATGAGGTCGGCAAGGATATTTATAGCTCCCTGGAAGTCTTTTTTCTGTTCCAGTTTTTCTGCCTGTTTCAGCACATTTCCATACATACGCCGTCACTCACCGCAGTATATACAGTTTAGCATACTGATGGATAGGTATACTGTTGTAATATTCAGTATGCCTATTATACTTCCTGGTTTTCTCATTTACAACAACTTTTCTTAAAAGCATTAATCCCGCAAATTCTCATGTTATAACAAATGAAGAGGACAATATGCCTGTAAGCATACTACCCTCTTGTTGTAACTATGAATCCGGTCCTT
>CAYLVC010000088.1:0-10295 GCA_964387005.1 uncultured Dehalococcoidales bacterium
CATCCTGATTCATTGTATTGAAATTTTAAGCCCCTCAGAGATGTTTTACAAGGTGCCACCGTTTACTATTTAGCCCGGGTAAAGCTGAGTGCGTCACATAACAATCCATACCAATTTATGCTCTTCAGTATCCTTTACATTGTTGCATAAATTATGATTGAACTAACATGCATGTTTGTTATGGAGGAAGCACATATCAAGAATCACCATTACAATTCCCAGGGAATTGATGAATGAACTATTAGAAGCTGTCGAAGCGAAATCAGAAACTGAAGCAGTAATTAATGCTATAAAAAATGAAATAAAACAAAAGAAAAAGGAAAAAATCAAAAACCTGGCAGGCAAGATCGATTTTACTATCGAAGCTGATCAACTAAGGCATGGAGATAAGAGAATTGGATAAAATACTGGTCGACACCTCCGCCTGGATTGATTTTTTCAGGAAGAGGGACCCTTTCTATACCAGGGTATTGAAGCTGCTTGATGAAGACAGGATATGCTGCACAGGAATTGTACTGGCTGAACTTATACGGGGAGCGAAATCCGGCGAAGAAATCAAAATCCTTAAGGACTTCACACAGGTATTTCCCTTTCTCGATGAATCAAGAAAGCTCTGGGAACAGGAATATTTAACAGATCCGGGGCAGAAGCTCACCGCTGAGCATGTCGATAATGCGGGAAGCTCCCAGGCGGGTTTTCACCACCACCCTGCCGGGATGTTCCGCCGCAACCTCACCGATTACTACACTCTCCGCGCCGTACGGACTGCGGCGCATGATTTCCAGGATTTCGTCGGTTTTTTCAGGGGCAGTTACAGCTATCAGCTTGCCTTCATTGGCCACATACAGGGGGTCAAGGCCGAGTATTTCGCAGGCTGCCCGCACGGACTCCCGCACCGGTATCCGTTCTTCGGATAGCCTGATGCCGACGCCGGACTGCCGGGCAATTTCATTGAGGGTCGTGGCCAGACCGCCGCGGGTCGGATCGCGCATGACATGAACAGCCTCCGGGTATTTCATCATGGCGCTTACCAGGCAGTTCAGCGGAGCACAGTCGCTTTCCACCGTCACCCGGAAACGCAGACCGGAACGCTGAGCCATGACTGCAACACCATGATCACCCACCGGACCGTTGATGATTACCCGGTCCCCGGGACGGGCATTCGATCCCGAAACATTTGACCCCTCCGGGACCAGTCCCAGTCCGCTGGTATTGATGAACAGCCTGTCAGCACTGCCGTGGTTCACCACCTTGGTATCACCGGCAACTATCTTTACGCCGGCAGCGGCAGCCGTAAGGCTGATGGAGCGTATCACCCGCTCCAGGTCTTCCATGGGCAGACCTTCTTCGATAATCAAGCCCAGGCTCAGATAGAGGGGTTTGGCCCCTGCCATGGACAGGTCGTTAACCGTGCCGCAAACAGCCAGCTTGCCGATATCGCCGCCCGGGAAAAACAGCGGACTGACCACGAAACTGTCGGTGGTAAAAGCCATTTTTCCGCAGAGCTCGAAGACCGCCGAATCATCCATCTTCCCCAGCAAGGGATTCGCCAGGGAAGGAAAGATGTGTTCGGAAACGAGCTCATGGCTCAGTTTCCCCCCGCTGCCATGTGCCAGCAAAACCCTCTTGTCCATAACCACCTCTTTCGCAAGGCGACGCCTTGCGAAGCTAAATATCGTCTTTATATAGAAAATAGGCGGAACAGGCGCCCTCTGCGGAGACCATGCAGGGACCTACCGGATGCTCGGGAACACAGGCTGAGCCGAAAAGGAGACAATCGGGAGGAGTTTTAAGGCCTCTCAATATCCCGGCGCAGATGCAGCCTTCAGCCTCGCGGGTTTCCACAACAGGGAGATCAAAATACTGTTCTGCGTCATAGTCTTTAAATTTCGCTTTTATTTTAAGACCGCTTTGGGGGATAACGCCTATGCCTCTCCAGTCGGCTGGAGCGGTATCGAAGACCTTTTCCATCAGCTCCAGCGCCCGGGTATTGCCCTCCGGCCTGACGGCCCTGCGGTAAGCGATTTCCACCCGGGGGCTGTGGGCTTCGATCTGCCTGACCAGCCGGTCTATTCCCAGGATAATGTCCAGCGGCTCAAACCCGGTAACGACGCAGGCAATGCCGTGCCTGACGGGCAGGACTTCATAGGGCTTTGAACCGATAATGGCGCTGACATGGCCGGGGCAGATTATACCGTCCAGACGTATCTCACCCTGCTTCAGAATGGCCTCCATCACCGGAGGAGTGAGTTTGTGCAAAGAAAATACCAGGTAGTTTTTCAGCCCCTCTTCACTCGCCTGAAGAAGCGAGGCGGCAATAGTCGGGGCGGTGGTCTCGAAACCGATGCCAATCATTACCACTTTAAGCTGAGGATTGGCGCGGGCCAGGTCCAGGGCTTCCAGGGCGGAATAGACCACCCTTACATCACAGCCGTTAGCCCGCGACTGCTGCAAGGTGGAGCGGCTGCCGGGAACGCGCATCAGGTCGCCGAAGGTGGCTGTTATGACGCCCGGCTGCTGCGAAAGGGCGATTATCCTGTCAATATCCGCCGAAGAGGTCACGCACACCGGGCAGCCCGGCCCTGAAAAAAGCTGCACCGTGCGGGGCAATAGCTGCCGCAGACCGTGCTTGAGCACCGCCACGGTATGCCCGCCGCAGAATTCCATCAGGCGCACCGGCCGGGTTGAAATCCTCCCGATGTCTTCTATCAGCCTGCGGGACAGGAGGGTTTCGTCAATTTTCAAGATTCAACTCCTCCATCTCCGTGAACATGGCCAGGGTCTGTTCTGCTTCTTCTTTGTCCACTATGCTGATGGCATAGCCGGTGTGCAGCAGGACGTAGTCACCCACCTTGACCTCCGGAGTGAGCACGATGCTGGCCTGGTAGGTGGTGCCGCCCGACTCTACTTCAGCTTCATTGCCATTGATCGATTTTACCTTAACGGGTACGGCCAAACACATTTTCTTTTCCCTTCCAGTGTCCTGAGCTATTAGTCCGCTTGATAAATACTCGCTCTCACCTTGTCGGCAGATGACTCAGGACTCACTGGTTATTATCTATAATGCAACAATATATGTCGTTACATGATAGTTCCTCTCCATTATATGATTATTCCTGCGCCCCGGTGAAATTGGCCACCGCCGCCTGGCCCAGTGAAATACAGCCGTCATTGGAGGGAAGATACAGGTGATGCAGGGGAAACAGACCCTCCGCCTTCAACCCGGCGGTTACGCCCCTGAGCAAACGCCGGTTCTGAAAGACTCCCCCACTCAAAGCCACTTTTTTCAGGCCGGTCTCCTGGGAAATTTGCAGGCAGACACGGGTCACTATCCGCACCAGGGTGTTGTGAAAAACGGCTGATATTTCGGCAGGCGGCAGACCTCTGCGACAATCGGCGACAATGGCCTCCAGCATTTCCCTGATGCGAATGATCATCATTCCGTCGATTCTCTCAATACGAAAGGGGTAAACCGCTCCGGTATCTGCCTCCAGCTCACCTGCGGCTCCCATCCCGCCTGCGGCCTCCAGCTCACCTGCGGCCTCCAGCTCACCTGCGGCCTCCAGCTCAGCCGCGGCCTGCCCGTCGTATTCCGCCCGCTGCCGGATGCCGGCCAGCGAGGATACGGCGTCAAAAAGCCGCCCGCAGCTTGAAGTCAGCGGAGTATTGATTGAAAGTTCTACCTGCCGCCTGATCATCTCTGTCTCGATCTCATCCACCCCTTTAAAACAGGGCAGGTCATCATGCTTGCCGCTGTTTCCCATGAGGGCATACAAATAACCTATCGCGGTGCGGTAAGGACGGTGAACGGCGGCGTCCCCGCCGGGCAGGGGCAAATACTCCAGGTGGGCTTTCCGGCTGAATCCGGCATAGTCCGCCACCATGAATTCACAGCCCCAGATTTTGCCATCCGTCCCCAGTCCCGTGCCATCCAGGGCCACCCCGATGACCTGTTCACGAATGCCGTTTTCAGCCATGCAGGCGGCAATATGGGCGTGATGGTGCTGTACCCGCAGCAGGGGCAGATGTCTTTTGCCGGCCTCCTCTTCCGCCCAGCGGGCGGACAGATAGTCCGGATGCATATCGCAGGCTATGGCTTCCGGCTGCAGGCTGAACAGGTTTTCATATATTTTAAGGGTTCGTTCGAAATGTTCCAGGGTCTCTTCATTCTCCATATCGCCGATATGCTGGCTGACAAAGGCCTGGTTGTCTCTGGTAAGACAAAAAGTGTTCTTCATTTCCGCCCCGCAGGCCAGTACCTGCTTTGACATGAAAGGCAGCTTTACGGGGTAAGGCGCAAAACCGCGCGCCCGCCTGACCATCCGCACTGTACCCTGCTCAACCATCACCACGCTGTCATCATAGCGGGAATATATGTCCCTGTTGTGCAGAACAAAATAATCGGCTATGCCTTTCAGCCTTTGCAGGGCTTCTTCATTGTCCCCGGCGATGGGCTCTTCACTCAGGTTGCCGCTGGTCATGACCAGGGGCAGGCCGGTCTCTTGCATCAACAGGTGATGCAGGGGAGTATAAGGCAGCATCAGGCCCAGGTGGCGGAGCCCTGGGGCTGTCAGGGGTGAAAGCGGGGGATTCTCTTTCATTCTCAGCAAGACGATAGGAGCAGCCGGCGAGCTCAGGACGTCTCTCTCACGCTTATTGACATAACATATGCTTTCGGCCTCGTCCAGGTCCCGCACCATTACAGCGAAGGGTTTGGCCGGACGCTGTTTTCGTTCCCTTAGCCTGCCTGTGACGTCGCTGCTGGTAGCATCGCAGGCCAGAAGAAATCCGCCCAGGCCTTTGACCGCCAGGATGCAGCCTTCCCTCAAAAGGCGGGCCGCGAAAGCAATAACGTCTCCGGTTTCAACCGTCCTGCCCTCTGCGTCAGCCAGCACCAGTGCGGGACCGCAGACCGGACAGGCGTTGGGCTGGGCATGAAACCGGCGGCTGGCAGGGTCTTCATATTCCGCCTGGCAGGCCGGACACATACGGAACCGGCGCATGGTGGTGCGTTCCCGGTCATAAGGGATTTCCCGGATGATGGTAAAACGCGGCCCGCAAGCTGTGCAGTTGGTAAAGGGATAGCGGCAGCGCCGGTTTGATTGGTCGAATATATCCTCAAGGCAGGCCGGGCAGGTAGCCAGGTCGGGGGAGATCAACTGGTAATGGCCGGCCTCTATCAGGCTTTCCGTTATCTCAAATTGCCGGTAGCCATGTACAGGCTCTTCTTCCTGGACAATATCTTCAATATGTGACTGAGGCGGAGGCGCATCACGCAAGGCGGACAGAAACATACCGATGTCCTCCGGTTGGCCTTCTACCACCAGGGTGACATTGCCGGAGGTATTGCGCACCCAGCCGTTCAGCCCGTATGACCTGGCGAGCTGGTAAACAAAAGGCCGGAACCCTACGCCCTGCACCACCCCCGTAACACTGATCCGGCGCGCCTCGATCGGGGCCATTTACTCTCCCTTGATAACTGATTCCAACCAGGCTATACAATCATCCATGCCCTGACCGGTTTTGGCCGATATCTGGAACTGCCTGACATCAGGGTTCATGCCGCTGACAGTCTTCTTGAAGGTCTCCAGATCGAAATCGGAAAGGGGCAGGTAGTCCATCTTGCTGACGATAACGGCATCCACGGTAGTGAACATCAGGGGATATTTGTAGGGTTTGTCATCGCCCTCGGGAACGCTCAATAGCATCAGGCTTTTCTGCATCCCGATGCGGAAATCCGCCGTGCAGATCAGGTTCCCCACATTTTCCACAAAAATCACATCGAGCTCATCCAGGGGGAGCTGCTCCAGGGCATTGGCCACCATCATGGCATCTATATGGCACTGGCCGCCCGTATTGATCTGGAGGGCGATGATGCCTTCCTTGTTGATCTTGTCGGCATCGATGGTTGAAGCGATGTCGGCTTCTATGACAGCTATCCTGGCCTTGTCTCTCAACCGGCGGATGACTTCCATGAGGAAGGTGGTCTTGCCCGCACCCGGCGATGACATGACGTTTATGCCTATAACCTTGTGCTTGTTCAGCAGTTCGTTATTGCGGGCGGCAATCTGATCATTGGCGCTCAGGATGTTTTGCAGGACGGTTACTTTCATAATTACTCCACCTCTATACTTTCAATATAAAATTCCTTTCCTCCGAGTACCTCCATTTCCCTTTCACCGCAGCCCGGACAGACCCAGTTCTCTCCTGCCGGTTTATAGGTAAGGTTGCAGCGGCGGCAGCGGACTTCAGTGGCGATATGGCTGAAACACAGCTTGGCTCCCTCGGCAATACTGCCGTTTGCCAGGAAATCAAAATAAAACTGTACGCTCTCGCTGATGAAACCGGACATATTGCCTATAACAAGATTGATGCTTTTTATTTTGCCGGCGCCGGCTTCAGTGGCTTTGTCAACGGCTATGTTCAGGACCTGTTGAGTGACTCCCAATTCATGCATTGTGTCTGTTCCAGAATGAAATATTTGGTGAAGACAACTGCCTTGCCTGGTTCAATTATATATCTTCCGTGGAAATGATGTCTATTATGATCATTCTTCAACCTGTGAAAAATTCGGCAAAAAGATCCGTACCAGGGAGCCGGCTGGTTTGACTATTGGTGAATTCTTGTTTACAATGTTACCTTGGATGAAAAGGAAAAACCTGACTGATCATCCCTCCCTGTTTTTTGCATGTACCCTGAATTCCGCTCTAAGATTGAAGGAGGCCTGTTATGGCAAAGCTGTCATTCCTGCCGAAAGAAGGCCGTTTTTTTGTTCTTTTCAAAGAAAGCGCCAACAATGCGGCGGAAGTCGCTCTCCTGCTTAAAGACATCATGGATACCTTTACCAACATCGAGCAAAAAGTGGAGTCCATCATCAACCTGGAACACAAGGGGGACGGAGTCACCCACGAAATCATTGCTCTGGTCAACCGCACCTTCATCACCCCTTTTGACCGCGAGGATATCGCCCTTCTGGCCCATTCCCTGGATGACATCGTCGATTTTATAGAGGCCGCAGCCGACGCCATGAGCCTATACAAAATTGATGCCCCGACCGAGCGGGCCAAAGAGCTGGCGGAAATCCTGGTACAGACCACGCGGGAAGTCCAGCTGGCCATTAACGAGCTCAGCCATAAGGTCAACCTGAAGCAGATACTGAGCCGCAGCGTGGAGATCAACCGCCTGGAGAATAATGCCGATAAGGTCTACCGGGAAGCGCTGGCGGAGCTCTTCCGCGATTCCAGAGATATCCCTTACATCATCAAATGGCGGGAAATCTACGAATACATGGAGACCGCTACCGACAGGTGCGAGGACGTAGCCAACGCCCTGGAAGGCGTAGCCTTGAAATACGCCTGAGTATTCTTGCCTCAAAGCTATTGAGGCAGGAATGTCCGCAGTATCAGGTAAATAATGGCGGCGATGATGCCGGCCGCCGGAATGGTGAATATCCAGGCCCAGACAATGCGCAGCGTCAACCCCCAGCGAACGGCGGTCAGCCGCCGGACCGATCCGACCCCGGAGATGGCCCCGGTAATAACATGGGTCGTACTTACCGGCACCCCCAGGGCGGTAGCCAGGAAAATGGAGGCCGCACTGGCCGCTTCCGCACAGAACCCGTCAATGGGCGTCAGCTTGGTGATCTTTTGCCCCATGGTCTTAACAATGCGCCATCCGCCGCTGAGTGTGCCCAGGGCAATGGCGGAATGAGCGCTCAGGACCACCCACAGCGGGACCGTAAAGTCGCTTATCAGCCCCCCGGTGAATAGCAGGCCGGCAATGATGCCCATGGTCTTCTGGGCGTCATTCCCTCCGTGTCCCAGGCTGTAGGCCGCCGCTGACAAGAGCTGAAGGTACCTGGACCATTTGTTGATGGACGTCGGCCTTTGTTTGTGAATTATCCATGAAGTAATCACCTTTAAAGCGAACCCTACCACCAGGCCGATTGCCGGCGCCACGGCAATAAAGATCAGCGTCTTGTACCAGCCGGAAGCAATGATGACCCCTAGTCCGGCGTGAGCTATGGCGGCTCCGGCATATCCGCCGATCAAGGCATGTGAAGAGCTGCTGGGCAGGCCGAAATACCAGGTAATCATGTTCCAGCTTATTGCGCCCAGGATGCCCGCCAGTATTACCGTAGGGGTGACGGTGCTGATATCTATCATGCCGCTGCCGACGGTTTTGGCCACGGATGTTCCGAATATGGCGAAGGCGATAAAGTTAAACGTGGCTGCCCAGACTATAGCCTGTTTGGGGGTTAAAACCCGTGTGGAAACAATGGTGGAAATGGAATTGGCAGCATCATGCATTCCGTTGGTGTAATCGAAAACTAATGCAATGAAGATGATTATTATAATAAAGACCAGATTGAAGTCCACGCAATAACCCTTGTTATTCTAATTTAGCCGGGTATGATAGGCACTAGCTATGTTCGTCGCCCAGGTAAGCGGCTATGACTTCAGGGTTAGTCCTGATTTCCTCCGGGGTCCCTTCTGCAATCTTTTTACCGAAATTCAGCACGACAATACGGTCGGCAATATCCATCACCACGCCCATATCATGTTCCACCAGGATAATGCAGCTGACTCCATCCCGGAGAACGGGGGTATGCGGGTAGGTTGCTCCCTGCCCCTCGAAAATATCGATGATAAAGCGGGCGATGTCTTCCTTTTCTTCCAGGTTCATTCCCGCCATGGGTTCATCCAGCAGAAGGACTTTGGGTTCAAGCGCCAGCGCCCGTCCCAGCTCAACCCTTTTACGCATGCCGTAGGGCAGCGAACCAACGGTCTTGCTGCGGATAGATTCGATTTCCAGGAAATCAATAATATCCTCTACGACTTTACGGTGCCTGATTTCCTCGTCATGCGCGGGTCCGAAATAGAGGGCGCTGCTCAGAAAATTTTGTTTCATCAGCACGTGCCTGGCCGCCATGATGTTGTCCAGGGTGCTCAGTCCGCTGTAAAGCTCGATGTTCTGGAAGGTACGGGCCAGTCCCAGCCTGGCCGCTCTGTCCGGCCGGATGCGCGTTATGGACATCCCTTCGAAAAGGATCTCGCCCTTTTGTGGTTTATAGAAGCCGTTGATGCAGTTCAGGACACAGGTCTTTCCCGCCCCGTTGGGGCCTATGATGGCTATGATTTCCTTTTCCTTGATGTCTATGCTGACGTCCGTCAGGGCTTTGACCCCGCCGAAAGACAGCGAAAGGTTTTCTATGCGGATTTTAACCCCGGCAGAATTACTGCTTCCGCCTTCCGTCCGGGTTTTTGTATCTGAACCTGATATTTCTGCCATTCTACCTGGCTTCTTCCGCTAAAATCTGGTCTTTATACCCCGTGACACGCGGGCATTGCTCGCCCTCACATTTTATGGGCCTTTTTAAACGGCTGGTTTTACCCTTGATAAGAGCCAGTGTCATGGTGTTGGGTTCGTTATATTTTTTGCATCCGGTACAATGAATAGTCCCATTCCTGTAAAGCAACAGGGTGACTTCATCGTCAACCGCATCACAAAAAATGGTCTTGGCCGTTATTTTCCAATCCGACATTAACTGACACCGCTCCATGAGACTGCAATACCATAGTATCATTGAGACTTCCGGAATTCAACCTGTTTGTTCAAGCCGGGCGCCGGGGTTTCAAGGAGACTCTGTACTGACTGAAAACAGCCAGACCGCATCTACCGCTCCGCCGCCGCCTCCAGGTCCTGCCGGCTTTTCAACCCTGAAACCCTTTCCAGGAAATGGCTGAGAGAGGCGCTGCCGGCGCGCAGGGATTTGACCTGTTCACCCACAGGGTCGATCGATGTGGGGCTGGAGGCGTATGACCCGTAAAAGGCGAAATAGGCCTGGTTGAGCTTGCGCAGGTAATAGCCGTTGTCCGCCAGGTACTGTCGCATCTCCCTCATGTAGCTTTCGGCAGTCTCGATGCTGCCCTCAGCCAGGTAGAGGTCCACTTGCCGGCGAATTTCACGCATGGTCGCATTGAAATCGAACCCCGCCGGCGGCTCTCCGTTTTCAACCGCTCCTTCATCTTCAAAATATCGGGCATAATAGCGATCGTAGACCAGCCCGGCCACCTCCCCGGCGGCTGTCGAGGCAATGGTCTCGTTCAGAGTCGTGATATCGGCATTTTTTGATACATTCAAGAGATGTAAAGCATAAGCCCGGCCCAGCGGTTTGAAGACCAGGTACTGGTGCAGCCATTCTTCAGCGGCTGTCTCAAGGGTAAAACGCAGTCCGCCGCTGTCAGCTACGAAAGAAGGGTAAGTAGCGCCGAAACCCCCGATCTCCACGATCA
>CAYLVC010000089.1:0-8838 GCA_964387005.1 uncultured Dehalococcoidales bacterium
GAAGAATATTTCAAGCTGCTGGAAGAAACTTAAGAACCTGCATAGGATATTCACGGCTGCTGTAATTTAAGGTAATCAGTCCCGGGGCAGGGGATTCATAAGCCCCCAGATGGAGTAATCGAACCTGACGGGTATTGGAGACTTTAATTTGTTTCTGCTCTGGTTTTAAGGTCAGCGAGCCATTTCTGATCGTACCTGGATAATCTTGATTTAATTACCGGGTATATGAGAAAAAGTATCCAACCGGACAGGCTCTCTCTGGTGACTATCCTGGTTTTCCCTTCTCTTTCAAAGAATTCCCAATCGTGAACAGCTTTAATACCAAAACGTTGTCCTGCCCAGCATATTTTTACCGGCCTCCTGGCTTTTATCACGGCAATTTTCCATATAATCCCACCGAGCTCCGCTGAAAAGATAGAACCCTCATCTAACAAACCCGGAGTAACCGACCTGGTGTATGAAGTGTCAAGCCACTGATTCCAGGATTGTACATCGGTCAGGATGCTCCAGAGTCTTTCCGCTCCGGCTTTCACGTCGGCGGTAAATTCGACCTTGATCGCTGGCACAGTCAACCTTCATCCGGTAAGTAAAGCAAATTATATCACTTCTTTATTATTTTGAGTAAGACCCCGGTCAGTGTGGGCGAACCTGAATGGACAGTAATATTCCAGGTGTTTCCACTCGCTGCCGCAACATTATTTTTTCGGCAGGGTTTCTGCGAAGGCAATTCCAAGCTTCAGTGTATCCTGCAACTGTTCGTCCGTCTCGAACATATCAGGTGAAACCAGCACCCAGCCTTTCATCGGCCTTCCGGTGATATCGAAGGGCGTCACATAATCGCTTTTCATAAGTTCTTCCGCTTTCTCAGGAGAAACACGAAGCACCAGGTATTCCCGGTGAATACCAAAGCACATGTTCCCGTTTAACAGATAGCCGATGCCGCCGAACATTTTTTTCCGGGTGATTTCCGATCCGGTCAAAAGCCGCTCTATCCTGTATTCCAGGTCCTGATTATAGCCCATTTTTACCTGACCTCTGATTCAGCTTTTTATTCTTTCGCCGCGACTACAATTTCAATGGGTAAAATCACAAGCCGCATAGCGTTTTTCAATACTATTGTGTATCCCGCTTTCTGAAGCGCGCCGGCAACATAGATCGGTCTGCAATCGATGTATTTCGGCCATTTATGATGAGCCCATTCATAGGCTTTGACTGCGAATTGACCGGGCCCAGTTCTGGACAGGCTGACTACGGCGAGTTTTCCACCGGGTTTCAAGACCCGCTTTATCTCCTCCAGCACCTCCGGAATTTCCGGATTATCAAATAATTCGAGGGTGAAGGTAAGGAAGACCGCATCGAAAAGACGGTCATCAAAAGGCAGTTTCGCGGCGTCCCCCCGGCAAAGCTCTACTCTATTCGATAAAGATGAGTCAGCCAGCCCCTCCCGGGTCTTGCGGACCATACCCTGAGAAATATCGATGCCATAGACATGACCGGTTGGCCCGACCCTGCCGGCCATTTGTTGAAGACAATATCCGGTACCGAACCCTATCTCCAGTACCGTGTCTCCAGCGCGGACCCGGAGATATTCCAGGGCCTTCAGCGCCGGCTTTCTTTCGAAAATACCGCCGATCCAGTCATAATACCGGCTGATACCGTCATAGTATTGGCGGGCTTCGTCTTTGCTTCTGTTGATTCCGGAAACACCGGCCTGATTTTCCATAGTTGATTCGGACCGGGGCATTTTTACGGGAGTTCATGAGCCCCCGGTCAGCGGCCCAAATCCCCTCGCTGCCGCCATTTGTATTGACGGACCTATATCATCAATCCCTGCCCGACATAATATTTCTGATTGTCTATGTCCCTGACCCTGTAATTATCGGCCAGTACACTCTTGATATATTTGATCTGTCCCGGAGTAAACTTGCCCGACTCTCCTTCTTTGGGATATTCGATGAGAAATTCCAGCTCCAACAGGAATTTTTTGAGGGTAATTCCCGGCATCGCTTCCAGCTGGGCGGATGCCAGCATTGAATCCATGGCTTCCAGAATCATCTCTTTGCGGCTTCTCATACTGCTACCTCTTAATTTTTCTTCTGTATTCATTATATGTGAAGGCGGGTTTCCGAGAAAAGGAGACCCTTATGACAGACCGCAGACTGTGATAATGAGGAAAACCGGAGAATTCCTACATGCAAAAAATAACAAGGGTCACATCTCAAACTCAATGGCTTAAGGCGGGCGAGTTCGAAACTCACCCCTACCATACCGTCTACTCTATCTGATATAATCCGAGCCTTTAAAACTGATGGCGGATTGGCTTTAAATGGAGGAATAATACCGCCGATAGCGGCGAAATCGAAGAGATCAGGCGCACGGGTACGGTTGATGAGGTACTAAGTGAATGCGGGTGGACACCAGTGGTTTGTCACCCGGGTTTATTTTTCTGCAATGCGTCTTCTGCGGACTCCCAGGTATGCGCCAAGAATGGCTATACCCAGGCCAAAAAGCAGGAGGGAATTCAACTCCGGCAAAGGAAAAGCCGGATTGCTTTCAGTAATCATAAGATATGAACTGCCGTCGGTTATGATCCGGGACTCTCCATCGCCGCTGTAAATAATCCTGACGGCCAGGTATTCCCCTTCTGCCAGCTCAAAAGCATCACTCAGCGCGCCGCTGAGAGTGATGTAGTAATCGTTAGCGGAAATCATCCGGGTATCCTGGCTGAAAACGCCCGGTAAGGCTTGAAAATCCTCCGGATTGGAGCCGGTGCTGGTCCCGATCTCCATGGTATAACCGGGTGTGGTAGTATGAATCACAGCTTTCCAGTCGCCTGAGTCAAAAATTACAACCCCACCCGCCGGCTGGCTGCTCAGCCAGAGCAGTTCGTTTGGACTACTGAATGCGAACGAGCCTTTATGCACTTCCGGATTAAAAATATTCTCCATTTCCTGATACGGATCGAAATACCAGCAGTTCCCCTCCGGCAGGGTGTAAGGAGTTTTGGAGGCCTGGCTGGTGTTGCCATAGGCTCCCATTTCGATGTGTCCCCGCGGATATGACGGTTCATTGCTGTAGTCGCTTTCCGGGTTTCCAAGATCAATGCAGGGGCTGGTATCGGAATCCGTAACCCATCCTGCGTCAGTATAATGCCCGGCAACGGAGCGGAGGTGCAAATCAGTCGGACTGACAAATTTCGGATCTACATCAATATTGCCTGTGCCGCTGGAGAGTCCCTGGACGTTGCACCATGTTATAGAGTAGCCGCTGGTATACCAGGAAGGGTGGCCGAGTTCGCTGGAATCCCCGTAGAGAATGCTGTTGGTCAGGGTAACAGAAGCCTGTTTATTAAATATCGCTCCGCCTGCGGCGGACGTGTTAGCCGTAAAGGTGCAACTGGAAACAGTGGTATTTGAACCGTCAAAGTATATTCCGCCGCCGGAAGTAGAAGCTGTGTTTTGTCTGAAAAGGCAGTTTTTGATAACCGAGGAGGATTGAGAAGTGCATAAAGCTCCGCCGTTGAGAGTGGCTGTGTTGGAAACAAAGGAACAGCCGGTGAGAGTGAATGACCCTGAATTGATATAAATTGCCCCGCCGATGCCGGATGTACCGGTGGCCTGATTGCCGGTGAAGTTGCAGTCTACCATTGAGGGCGTAGAAGAAACATTGTAGACCGCTCCCCCTCCATTGCCCGCCGTATTGGAGGTGAATGAACAGTCCGTGATCGCCGGTGAGGATGAATTGTTGTATACCGCGCCGCCTATACCGGAGGCGCCGGTGGTCTGATTACCGGTAAAAGTACAACCGGTTATCGAGCAGGATGAATTCACGTTATAAATGGCTCCTCCCCTGTTAACGGCAGTATTGGAGGTGAACGTACAGCCTGTAATAGAAGGTGAGGAACCGTTATTGGATATTGCACCGCCGATGTTGGCTGCCTGGTTACCGGTAAAAAGGCAGTTGACTATAGAAGGTGATGAATTCAAAATAGAAATCGCTGCACCGGCGCCGGCTGAATTGCCCGTAAAAACGCAATGGTTGAAGGTTGAAGCAGCACGGTTGTCTACCGCTCCACCTGTGCCGCTGTTGGTCAGCGACAGATTATTAAATACAGCCCCTGCTGTGACATATAACAGCCTGGAGTGTGTAGTCCCTCCGGAGGATAAATTCCCTGCGATAGCGACCTTCGGAGTCCCGTCCTCTTTCAAACCACCCTCGATAATAACCGCCTTGCCTATTGAAAGAGTGGAACTCAGAGTCACCTCCGTTATGCTGCTGTCGAACCGGATGATATCTCCGGCACTTACACTTCCGCTGGTAATATAAGACCTCAAAGTGCCTTCCCCGCTGTCGTTCCCCGAGGTTACAGTCCACTCTGAAGCAGCCGCTACCGGTTGGGTTGGCAGGATTATCCCGCCGGTTAAGGCCAGTGTAATCAAGGCTATCATCAAAATTCTGGTAATTTTCATCATTATCATCACTTCTTTTTTTATTTATTCAGCTGTTTTGCAGGTTTTAGTTAATGGAGTAAAAGGATTTTAGCAACCAGGTACCAAATTTGCCGGTCCATCAATATGCATCATATGACCTGTTCTTTTATCTTAACGCACTGTGGTGAATATAGAGTAAATAAATACGGGTAACATTGTATTGAAAGTGACTAAATAATAAAAAACAGGTTACAGTCAGGTAAATTACAGGGGGGAAGGTCATTCGCAATAACGGGATTGGGGTTGATTTTTCGATCTTGACATAATGGTGTTGAAGCAAGCCCGGCCAAAATGATACACTAAAAATGAACGGTGGTCCTCCGGCAAATATCTGACCGGACAGCGGAAAAGAGAAAAGTAAATCGACGTTTAATGAGAGAGATGAGGCTTCCATGAAAAAAGGCAAAAACTGGGTTAGCAGGCATCCGGCGGCAACTTATTGTTTGTGCATTCTGGCCTTCCTGGGACTGGTATTTATCGCCTATTATACAGCAGGTGAACTGGCCTGTGCTGCAGTGTCCTTCGGCATTCCGGCTTTTGCTTTTGCTTATGTGTACGGCTGGGAAAACGGCAGGATAGATTTGCTGCGCAAGCAAGCAGAGCAAGAAAAGACCGGAATCCAGTCACAATCGGAGGAAGTATTTTAGCCTGAACATAAGCATAACGCTATTTTTTGCTTTTAGAAGTGATATCACTGGAGCAATGGTAACTTACCCCGTTTTAACA
Source organism: uncultured Dehalococcoidales bacterium (assembly GCA_964387005.1). Lineage (GTDB taxonomy): Bacteria > Chloroflexota > Dehalococcoidia > Dehalococcoidales > UBA3254 > CAYLVC01. The sequence goes on from CAYLVC010000089.1 coordinate 5,217, forward strand.
GCCAGCTCTTCAGCCCATTTCCTGATGATATTCCAGTCCCGGGTATCGTAAAGTCCCGGCTTTATTTCTTTAAAACCGGCTGCTTCAATTCTGGGCTTAAAACTGGCCAGGGTTTTTCTAAACAGGAAATTCATTTTGTTAAAGTCCCAGACGCCCCCGAAGATGACCATGGAGACCGGTTGAAGGTTATACCTGGCCGCTTTTTCTTCAAGATACTGCCTGCGGTTGCTTTCAACTTCTTCTGTTTTCTTTTCATACTCGATCAGAGCCTGAGCGGCGGATGAAACAAAAATAGCTATCTTTTTCGCTGCCAGCTCCTTCTGGAATTGATTGAGAAAATTCTCGGGTTCCCCGGTCCACTTTCCCATTTGCATTCCGCTGCCGACAATTATCAGGTCATACGGGGAAACATCTTTGATCTTCTCTTTTTTGGCATTGACGACCCTGACTTCCAGCCCTGCTCCCTGGAGGACTTTAGCGATTTCCGCTGAGGTGCTTTCAGTAGCCCCATAGCGAGTCCCAAACACAATAAGAGCCTTTTTAGCCATTTCTGCACTCCTTTTACCCGTTTTTCTTTAAGTCACCAAGACAACCACTCCCGGAACGGAGCCGGATTTGAGAGTCCCGGATGTTCCTGCGCAATAAGGGTGAATAAAGAACCGGGACAGGCTATGAAGAGCCCCGTTCTATATAGATCAGATATTTACTTACTATACATGGAAAAAGCCCGTTTTGGAAGTACTTTTTCCTTCGTTCCCCGTCAATGTGGCAATATTCCCTGACAGGAAGACCGGCGCGGGTGCGGATGATGGCGCGCCGGGTGAATGAGGGTAAAAAACTCAGCACCCCGAACTTTCAGGTCTGACCCAACAGTACGGGGTGCTTTACGTAATGCAGCGGTCCAGTACTAAAAAGGAGAAGGAGGCAGATCATAGGGGAGGTTCCAGACAATGTTCCAGACGGCGGCGGTCATTTCCCCGTCGGCATTCAGGGTGATATGGAAATTACCATGCGCCCTGTAATCAGGGGCAGTACCCTGACCGACAAGCTTGAGGTTGATTACAAGCGTTGCCTCAAGGGGAGGCTCTGCGAAGTATGCATCTGAATTCAGGTGTCCCTGTATACTGGCTATGACATTGTATACCGTATCGTCGTAGCGAACGGCCTTTATACCCTGAGAATTCAAGCCTACCTTGAGATGAAAACCACCGGACCTGTCCTCAACGGCTACGATATTAACATGCAAAGGACCCTCAAATTCAAATCCAAGCAATGCCCCGTTAAGATCGATTGACTCATTATACCTGTAAACGGGCGCAGCCTGAGCAGGCACAACTATGGAAAACGTTAACACCAGGGCTAAAAGGACTCCCAACACCGAAAGTTTTTTCAATTCTTCACTCCTTCACAATAATATTGAAACAACCAATGGAAGCAACTGCTAAGCATACAGCATACTATATCAATATATATAAGTCAATACGTATTACTTTAGTTCATCTGCCGTATTAAGACTTTGGTACCGGGGACACTTTGGTACCAGGAAAAAGAGGCTGTCGGATTATGAAACAGAGGTCCGGATGCTTCATTTTTAATCTTTGAACGGGCATCAGATCAAGAATGCTGCGGATAACGATCCCTATCTCTTTAACAATACGCGGGCCGGAGCCACGATGACCAGCAGGTAGCCTAATGTCCTTATACTGATGATAAACGCTTCCAGGTCTTTAGCCAGTCCGGCCAGGGTCAGGGCATGAGATACCGCGAACAGACCAAAAGCAAGGCCGATAAACAGTGATACGCTTGGAATGGCAGCCGCCTTGCCGAGGGTGGAGGACGGACTGTTTTTGGGTCTGGAAAGAGCAATATCAGATCTCCTTTTGAAAAAAGCCCAGATACCGAGAACTGTTATTATGGCGGCCAGGATCAGATTCACCAGGGTAACCGGAAATGTCACTGGAAGATCCCTCCTTTCATTATGTATTAAGCTTATCATATCTCTTAGCCAACTTGTAAACATTGCCGATTTGTAAACTTTCCAATAAGAGAGTATCGTTAAAGAGTAGTGTCCGTTTTCAATCCACTAAAGCGCAGGATGTCCGGGTTTTAACTAATTACACGCAGCCGGGGTCCTTCACGGGCTCGTATGGATAATTCCTCTAAAGAACTCAAACTCGCCGGTTCTCAAACAGATGTGCTCCAGGCGGCTAATTCTATTCAAAGGAAGTGAGCATGGAAACAAGATCAATGAAGATCTCTGTGAACAAGGAATATATTTCATCAGATAGGTGGAAGTGTACCAAAAGCCCGAGCGGTTCGCATTATTGGATTTTTAGCGGGTACCAGATGACGTGTAAATACTGCAACGAAAGGAAGTCTTCAAACCCATGAAATCAAGAACCGAGATCCGTACAGAATCCAATATCCCAATTTTCTGCCAGGAATGCCATTCACAGAATAGCTTTTACAGGGATGATAAACACTCCATTAAAAACGCCGGTGGTAAATTGATCTGGATAGGCTACACCTGCCGCAAATGCAACAATTTAACTATCCGTCCGGCAAGCAATTTTCGGACAGGTGGAATAATGTAAAAAGAGGAGGATATTGCCTGAATACCCTCCTCGAGTTACCTTCTCAGTTTCCACTCACTTATGGCGATCACTGCCATATAGAGTCATATACTTTTGACTCTCATTTTTCTCTTTTACGAGCGGATCATGAGTTCCGACTGCCCTGCGGTCAAGCAGGGCGTTAACTGGGAAATAGCCATACTCCAGTGAATTTGCACAATTGCATTTTGCACCTCCATTTCCGATTTTGGTGCTGAGACCTTTCTTAGTCTCACAAGCTTATCTTATACGCTTTTTCGTGTTTTGTCAAGCTCCATAACTATTCTGCTATTTTCAAGCTGCCAATCCTGCATACCATCAGTCGTTCACCGGTGTCCCCCTGGTAATACACGCTTTTAGTGTTTGACATATTGTACTTCTTCTGTTACCATACCATAATATAATACTAATACTACATATGATAAGGATGGCTATATGGGAAGGACCTTAAAATTAACTGTAACTTTGCCGGGTGAATTGATACTTGTAGCAGACCGGATAGCAAAAGAGAAGAAAATAAGCCGCAGCAAGGTAATTTCCACCTGTTTGCAGGAACTGGCGGAAAAGCAAAAGGCAAAAGATATGGCCGAGGGATATTTGCACATGGCCAGGGAACAAAAACGACTCGCAGAGGCAGCTTCAAAGATTGAGACGGAAGTTCTGCCGGAGTGGAAATAGGTGGAAATTGAGATAAGGCGGGGTGAAATATACTGGGTAGACTGGGAACCTGGCAGGGGCAGTGAACAGAGCGGTCTTCGACCCGCGCTGGTTATTCAAAATGACGTTGGAAACAGATACAGCCCGACAACAATAGTGGCGGCTTTTACTACCGCTGTTGAAAAGCCCTACCCTTTTCTGGTTAAGCTTAAAGCTCAAGAAAGCGGGCTGCCGAAGGACAGCATGGTCAATCTTGCAACTATATTAACAATTGACAGGACCCGTTTGAAAAACAAGTGCGGAGAACTGAACGGGCAAAAAATGGCTGAAGTCAATGAGGCGCTCAAAAACAG
>CAYLVC010000089.1:8938-10112 GCA_964387005.1 uncultured Dehalococcoidales bacterium
TCTAAACAGAGATCTTTAATCATGTTGGCCCGTTCCTGCAAGTGACCTTTCTGTTCATCGGTAACGGCCTCATTCTGGCTGTCCCAAAAGCCGACACTGATGCATTGACCTGTTTTTCGGTCGATAAGGAAATAGCCGTTGCGATATCCTTTCTGCATTTTGACTGCCGGGAATATGCCATTTTCATAGATCTTTTGAACTTCATCCAGTTTGTCAGCTTTAATTTTAAACCTGGTTACACGCGCAATCATGACACCGCCTCCTGAACTAATTGAATACCGGGCAGGATATGATCCCCGTTGTATCGAAAACTGTCCGGATAGACTATTTCAGCCTGATAGAAACAACATTAGTCCCACCTGCACTTCGCTTTTCTTTTGTTTCGAAATCGGTGGAGAACGACTTAATTAACTGGGTGAGGGTTTTATATCCATAAGTTCTTGAATCAAAACCGGGATCTAATTGGCGAATTTTTGCACCTACCAGAGCCAATAAAGCCCATCCGTCATCCTGGATGGAAATATCCAGAGCCCGCTTGATCAAAGGAAGAAGGTCAGTACCCGGGTCTTCTATCATAGCAGATTTTTTTGAAACCTTCCCGGCCTGGTTTATTTTGGCAGCAGGCGCCAGGTTCTCAGTGTAAGTAAATACATCACAGGCATTAACGAATGCCTTTGGGGTGATTTCGCGGCCAATTCCCATCACAAACAGGCCTTTCTCTCTAATCCGGGTGGCTAATCTGGTAAAATCACTGTCGCTTGAAACCAGGCAGAAACCGCTGATTATTCCATCGTAAAGAATGTCCATGGCATCAATTATCAGAGCGCTGTCAGTGGCATTCTTGCCGACTGTATAGCGAAACTGTTGTATCGGCTGGACTGCATGGGTATGCAGGATTTCCTTCCAGGGTTTCATATTATCAGCCGTCCAATCGCCGTAAATGCGTCTGATGCTCAACATGCCGTATCTGCTGGCCTCAGCCAGGATTTCCTTGATTAGAGATGGCTGGATATTGTCGCCGTCAATCAACATCGCCAAACGGCGGTTCTCGTCTTCCAATTTTATACCCGGCATATTCCACCTCCTGTAAGACATCCAAATTATACAATTATATTGAACTGAGTAATAGAGGAAAGTGGAAATAATATGCCCCGAAATTGTCGGGGCATATTAA
>CAYLVC010000090.1:0-10024 GCA_964387005.1 uncultured Dehalococcoidales bacterium
ATAGTTCTTTGAAGCCATGCTAACCATCAGAAATCCTCCTATATAATTAATATTTCGATAATCTTTTTACGGTAGAAAATCCGGGCTGCGCCGGTAAACGGATATTCTCCATTTATTATGGTTATTATACACTATTCGGCGCCTCACTCGAAATTGCCCGCCGCAAAATGTTTGGTGCCGGTCAATAACCAAACCGGGCGACATCCTTTATGGCGCTGAAACCTCCTCCCTGGATACAGCCTGCCGTGCAGGCGCAGAGATCCAGATTGTAACGGCGGTACAAACCGGCCGCTTTGTCATACAGCCGGAGCATTCTATCCGCAGAGGGGGGAGCCATGTCCTCAAATACTGCACCCACTGCCGGGCTATGAGGTACCAGGAAGGTGACTACCCCCATGGAAGCAGCCATTTCAACACCCTTCAGGATTGCTTCGTCATCTTCGCCAATGCCCACCACCACTACCGTGGCAACCTCGTTTTCGCCCAGTATTTCCAGGCCGGTTTCCCAGTTTTTACGGTATTCCTCCACGGGAATTTTTCCCTTGCCCGGCATGATCTCTTCTCTTAAGGCCGGAGTGAAGCACTCTATGTTGATTGATATGGTAGTCACACCGTAACTTTTAGCCTGGCTCAACAGAGAGCGTAAAAGGCCGTGGTCTCTCAGGGGTTCAAACTCAAACATCATGGGTAAAGGCACGCGTCCCTTTATCAACCCGGCCGTTTCCACCAGTTTGGCCAGTCCCCGGTCCGGGGTATCCAGAGTAGCGGTGGTCATGGAAATATGTCTGACCGCTCCTTCCCTGTAGCCGGCTTCTACCGTCTCAGCAATCTGGTCGGACTGCTGCCTGCCGACGGAGTTCCACCAGTTTTGCACCGCGCAAAACTTGCATGGCTGCCCTGTTTGCTGGTAAATACATCTCTGGCTGGCCACACAGCGCAGGTGTCCCGGACCCACGATCACAGCCACCTGGCTCATGGGTGAATTGGCGCTGGTAAAGCGGCTGTAAAACCGGGGTCTGGGCAGCAGGGTTATGTTGCTGAAAGGTACTCCGTCCTTGCGCACCTCGAGTTTCCCCTCTTCCGTTTTAGCCATTGAATAGGGTGACCAGGCCACGCGTTTTCCGTTGACAATAAAGACCGGTATAAGCTCCCCGTCTCCGGCCGGTGATTCCAGGCACAGGACCAGCCTGCCTGTACCGATGGCCGGAGCATTATACTTCGACTCCAGCTCTGCAATCATCTGCGGGGGAACCCTGACCCCTTTCTCCTGGAACTCGGCTTTTATGCGGGCCATCGAAAGTGCTGTACTCAAATTCCTTTTTCCTGCCTTGTTTTCCCTGCCGTTTCCACGCAGACATCAAACTTGATAAAATCCGTGGATACCCGGTAGTTTTTCATTAAAGATTTTTGTACTATCTCCTCCAGTTCCTTGAGGGTATAGCTGGCCCTGATCACGCCCGGCCAGTTGTCCCGGTGCCGCTTGTTCATAAAGCGGGAAAGCGTCCAGATAAAGGCTCCCCAGAAGGGATTATCGTTTACCCGCTGGTTATCCCGGATAATGACTTTTCCCCGCTGCCCGGCCACCCTGTAAGATTCACTGAAGACCTGTACCGGCTGGAACCAATGATGCAGAGAGGCGTAGCTTACCACCAGGTCAAAGGATCGGTCGGGAAAGGGCAAAGCATCGGCGTTACCCAGAACGAAGCTGATTTTGTCGGCAACCCCCGCTTTGGCAGCGTTTTCCCTGGCCCTTTTTAGCATATTTTCGGATACATCCAGCCCGGTGATATCGAAACTGCAGCCCCTGGCTGAGGCCAGTTCAATGGCCAGCCTGCCACTGCCCGTACCGATGTCCAGCACCTTGCCGCTTCTGATACCCTGCCTGAGTATCTTCCAGACAAAATATTTATACTCGGGAAGCATATATATCCTGGCCCCTTTGTCGTACTGGATGACAGCATCCATCTCGGCAATGGGTTCCTGCACCAGGGGGATGCGTTTATTCATCAAAACCTCTATCTTTTATGTAGTAGTAAATTTCAATCCTTCAAACCGAGCATTTCTTAACCGGGTCCACAAAATACATTCTGCTTCGGTTTGCTTCCTGCGAAGCTGTCTGACCAGTTTTACAGGTCTGGGTTTCTTCAATAAACGGGTTAGCCCCTCACTTTTAATTCTCTCCCCGCTGGGGAAAGACAAACCCGGGAACATGGCATTTTTCCTCATCGACACGAGAAGAATCCAGGGGATTTAAGCAATTGATTTCCAATATCCTTTTATTCATTCTAATGATAGACCAGGACGCTCAGTATTATCCCGGCCGATATAACCAGCCTGAAGAGAGAAAGCGAGCTCCAGGCACGGTGCATATTTTCTTTATTGCCTGATTTCCGGATGAATGCCAGGCATTGGTAGAGAGTATAAATCCCGAAAGCAGCCACCGGCGCCAGGTACAGATAACTCAAGGGTGTAATCAAAACCAGTAAGATACTCATCACAAAAAGCAGCAGGGTAAAACCCAGTGCAATCCTGGAGGCCGTTTCCGGCAGGGGTCTGGAGAAGAAAGCCGGAGTCAATATCACCGGTTTGCCCTGCGGATCGAAACGGACATTAAGGACATAGTGGGCCATGATATGCCCGGACTGCCAGACCAGTCCCAGCAGATACAGGTACCAGGGGAGCAGCGAGGTAAAGACATCCCCTGGAGAAAGACAGGCCCAGCCGCAGAGAAAGATCAAACCCTCTATTGGAGGCAGGCTGAGATATCCCACCCTGTCCCGCAGAAAAGATGAATAAAGGGAACCCAGCAAGATTGCCGCCAGCAAAATATAAAATGCGGTGGGGTTGAAATAAATCCAGCACAGGCAGAGGGCGGCGGCATAAAACAGCAGTGCCAGAGCGAGGGCGCCCGAGGCATTAACCCGCCCGCTGGGAATGGAACGCTGGGGCCACATGACTTTATCCCGCTGGCGGTCGGCAAAACGGTTGTAAATGTTTACCCCGGCGGCTGCACAGGCCCCGGTTACAAAGCCTGTCAGGCATATTTCCCAGGAAGGAAGACCCCGCAATGCCAGAATAGCGGCACTGGCGGCATTGATGGGGGTCAGGAGCAAAAAGATGGGACGCACCAGGGTCAGAAAACCGATTAACTTTTCTTTGACGCTGTATTGGCTGTGCGAAGGCAAATCGGAACCGAAATCAGCGCGGATGATTTTAACCAGATTCATCAAATAAGCTCCAGGAGGATCTATCTACCCCGTCTAACCCAGACGGTAGAGGATGCCGAAGCCGCCTGAGGGATAATTCCAGGTTACCGAGCCCTGATCGCAGACAATCTTGCAGGTTCCGCATTCCAGGCAGCCTTCCCAGGAGAAGACCACTTCATCTCCCTCCAGTGTATAGTTGGCCACCGGGCAGGTATATGTACAGGCTTTGTGCGGACACTTGCGGCAAATTTCGGGTTTGATCTCTATATGCGGTTTTTCATCTACATGGAATAAATTCAGCGCCAGTTTGTCGTCTATTTTCATATGAATGATATTCCCCCTTTCAAGGCTTTCCATAAAAAGCTAAGCAGGGGGAATCTCTCCCTGGAGACTTTATGCAGGTTCTTGCGGAAATCCTTGATCAATTGCCATTCCTGTGTTCTCTTGGGCATTTCTTTGACGGTAAAATAGTCTACAGCAGCCTGGGTAATGACATCGAAGTAAGGGCCGAAAAACTCCGGGTTCTTTTCCGCAAAACGGTTCATCTTGCGGTACCTCTTAAGGTCTTTCATCACGAAACTGTCATCCAGCAGCTTCTGGTAACAGGACAAAGACTGGGCAGAAAAGTCCATCTTCTTGCGTGCTTCCAGGACGGTCTTAGCGGCAGCCTCGCCGGAGGCCATGGCAAAGTTGGTGCCTTCGTAATGTATCGAGGCGTTGAGCAAGCGGGCGGCGTCTCCGGCCACCAGCAGTCCGTCGGTATAACATTTAGGTGTAAAATCGTAACCGCCGTCCGGGGCAAGATGAGCCTGGTATTCGACGGTCTTTCCGCCCCTGATGTAGTTCCTGACGAAAGGGTGTTCCTTAAAACGGTCAAACAGCTCGGGGGCTTTGATCTTGCTTTTCAAAAGCGGGTCCAGTGCCAGCCAGGTAACCACTGAAAGGCTTTCCTGGTTGGTATAGATGTTGCCGCCTCCCCAGATTCCCTGGGTGGCATCGCCGGCCATGTACTTATACTCCACGCCCTCGTTGCCGCTGAGGCCGAACCGGTCTTCGATTACAGAACGCGGCAATTCTATGATTTCCTTCATTCCCAGGGAAACCTGATGGGGTACATAGTGTTTTCTTAGCCCGGCCTTCTCCGCCAGAAGTGAATTTACGCCATCCGCTACAATAACCACGTCCGAGTAGAGTTCGCCTTCCTCGCCCCTTACGCGGACACCCTTGACCCGGCCGTTTTCCCGGATCAGGTCATCTACCACGATATTGTTCAAAAGAAATGCACCGGCCTCTTCCGCTTTGGAGGCATACCACGCATCAAACCTGGCACGGGAAACCGTAAAGCTGTTGTTATACGGGGGTTGATTATGGTCTTCGCTTTCAACTCCAATAGAGAGGGCATTTTTAGGTGAAATCAGGAATAATCTGATGCCTTTGATATGCCGTTCCACGGGGGCTTCTTCCCAGAAATTCGGGATAAGCCTGTTAAGCACAGTTGTATACAAAATACCGCCGAACACGTTCTTGGTACCGGGGCTGGAACCGCGTTCCAGCAGGGCGACATTGACACCGGCTTTTGCCAGCAGGTAAGCTGCTGTTATTCCGGCTGGACCTGCCCCCACAACTATTACATCAAACTTGTTTTCTTCACCCATTTCCTTTTCCATTTCAGAAGGCTAATTTTCTAAGGAGTTTTATCCTACAATTATAGCTTATTCACACGATGATTGACAATTTTTTCGTTGACATTTTAGCCACGTAAATATTATATTTTGGGAAAAGGCGCTACAATAATGGTGTTAGGTACAAATATCACCCTGTTAACCCAGGGTTGAAGGATAAAGGAGGTCATATGAAAATTGCTGTTGTTGGTGCTGCCGGTACACTGGGGTCCTGTGCCGCCTATACGCTGGTCAGTAAAAAACTGGCCGAAGAAATACTGATGATAGATCCATTCGAAGGCGCTCTTACCACCCACTGGCTTGACCTTGATACTGTTGCGGCCAATCAGGGGATCAAGGTGGTAAAAGGCACCTATGAAAATCTGGGTGGGACGGATATCGTGGTTATGACCGCCGGGGCCCCCTCCGGGGCGGTAAAATCCCGCTCCGAATTTCTGCCGGCCAGCCTGCCTATAGTGCAGGCTGCGGCGGAACAGATCAATAAGTATTGTCCGAAAGCTATTGTGATCATGGAGACCAACCCGGTTGATCCGATGAACTATGCCATGTACCTGATGAGCCCAGACAGGGACCGCAGGAGGTACGTAGGTTATTCTTTGAACGATTCCCTGCGCTTGAGGATGTGGACGGCCAGAAAACTGGGAGTGAGCGCGGACAAAGTAGAGGGCATTGTTATGGGCGAACACGGAGGCAGCCAGGTCATGATCTTCAGCTCTCTGAGAGTAAATGGACAACCGGTGAATTTTGATGAAGCCACCAAACAGGAAATCCGCGAAAAGCCTCCAATTTTGCTTAATACATTTGAGACACTGGTACCCAGGCGTACTGCCGGCTGGACCTCAGCCTACGGCACCGCAATAGTGGTGGAAGCCATCAGAAACAACAGCCGGGTTATGATTCCCTGCAATACCGTTTTACAGGGAGAATACGGTTTGAAGAATATTAGCCTGACCGTTCCGGCCATACTGGGCAAAGAGGGCATCGAAGATGTCCGTATTATTCCGCTGGCCGCTGATGAGCAGGCAGGTATGGATAATACGGTAAAAATCCTGACCCCCTTTATGCGTTTTGTCGAAGAAAAACTGGGCAAAAATTAAACACAACAACAGAACTGGAAAAGAAACGCAGAGGCTTTGCTCCTCTGCGTTTCTTTTCAGGCAAAGGCGCTGTTCCCGGATACTGCCGTCCATCAACAATTGCATTCATACTCTTTTAAACCTGGAAATTAAAATATTTTATGGATTCATAAATTAATTTATAGTGCTCCAGGCAATATATCCGTATCGTTTATCATAATGTGATAATAGTCATAACGCAGTCTCTGTGTATAAAAACAATTGCCTCCAGAGGTTGGAATTCAAAGCTAAATTTGAAAAATCACAGCGGAACAGAATAGTCCGATAAGAAGAGCGTAAAGGTATACATGTTTTGGACATTGATAATCGATAATGGTACAATTATGGAAAATATAAGATGAGATAAGTATGAGCTTATGAATCTTAATGTTGGAGGGATTCTGGTGGCTACAAATACAAGATTTCCCAGGCTTTTTGAACCTGGACAGATCGGAAAGATCAAGACCAAGAACCGTTTTATCAAGACTGCCAACGGCACCTCTTTTATTGAGCGGGACGGCTTTGTAGGAGACAGGGCTATTGCCTATTATGAAGCCCTGGCAAAGGGCGGAATAGGACTGCTTATTGTTGAATCCTGCGGTGTAGAGTTCCCCCTGGCCTGCCAGCACCTTGACGCTCAATTCCGCCTGAGCGATGACAAATACATACCAAGTTACGCCGAGCTGGCAAAAGCCGTTCACAAACAGGGTTGTCCTATTATGGTGCAGTTTCAGCATGCCGGCCCCTGGAATCCCACCGGGTTCATCAAGGACCGTGACGCCAAATGCGCTTCAACCCTGAGCAAAGAACAGCTCCCCGGGCCGGACTTCGTTCCGTCAAGGGCAATGACCCCCGACGAAATCAAAGAGGGGATCGAGATGTGGGTAGCGGCCGGTGTACGCGCCTGGAAGGCCGGCTTCGACGGCGTGGAGGTCAACGGAGGTACCTGCCACCAGATCAATACCTTTATGTCCCGTATCTGGAACAAGCGGGAAGATGAATATGGTACTCAATCCATTGAAAACCGCACACGCTATTTCCGTGAAATTATCAGCCAGACCAAGAAACGCACCAGTCCGGAGTTCACCGTTACCTGCCTGCTTAATATCAGGGAATACAATTACCCCGGGGCAACCACCATGGAAGAAGGGGTTCAAATGGCCAAAATGCTGGCCGAAGCCGGGGCTGACGCCATACAATGCCGCGCCCATATCTACGGTCATCGCGAAGGCCTGCTCCAGCCTGACAGGCTGCTCTATCCCGAAGCCCCGAAATGGTTATATACCGACCTGGCCGACCTGGACTGGAGCCGCAAGGGACATGGGGCTATCACACCCCTGGCGGCGGCTGTCAAAAAGGTGGTAAATGTGCCGGTATGGGCCTCCGGCCGCCTTGATTACAATCTGGGTGAGCTGTTCCTGCGTGAAGGTAAAATGGACTATGTGCCCATGGTCAGACGCCTCCTGGCCGACCATGAATACCCCAACAAGGTTTTAAATGATCAGCTAAAAGATATCCGTCCCTGCATCGGTTGTCTCCACTGCATGGATGTGCGCAACAAGAACCAGTGCATTGAATGCCGCGTCAATGTAGATCTGGGTAAAGAGCGGCAGTATGTTATTAAGCCCGCGCCCAAAAAGAAAAACGTGATGGTGGTCGGCGGCGGCTTATCCGGTATGCAGGCAGCACTGACGGCAGCCCAGAGGGGCCATAATGTTACTCTTTATGAAAAGAGCTATAAACTGGGAGGCCTGGTGCCCATCGCCGCCCTGGTCAAAGACCTTGAGACCGATATTCTCCTGGAATTAATCGCCTGGTTCAAGCGTCAGCTCAAGCAGAACGGCGTGACCATCAAGATGCATACCAACATGACGACGGAAAAAATCATTGAAGCCAAACCGGATGCCGTTATCCTGGGACTGGGCGGCACCGTAATTTTCCCGGAAGTCCCCGGAATAAGGGGCAAGAACGTCATGGACCTGACCAAGCTGGATAAGCTCCTGCTGGTACTGGGACCCAAACTGTCCGGCTGGGGCAGCAAGATCATGATGCCCGGAGTAGGGAAGCGGGTCGTAGTTATGGGCGGCGAGCATCACGGCTGCGAGATTGCCGAGTGGCTGGTCAAGCGCAACAGGCAGGTTACTATCTGCCATACGGGTACGGTATTCGCCGAAGGTATGACCGTGGATGATCAGCTGCGTTTGTTCCCCTGGTTCGACCAGAAGGGAGTGGTGCGATACGGCGGCGTCAAATACCAGGAAGTCAACGCAAAAGGACTGGTTATCATTACCAGGGAAGGCAAGAAATTGCAGATCGAGGCCGATACTGTCATGCCCTCCCTGTTCTTAAAGCAGAATCTGGATATGGAAGCCAAACTCAAGGGCAAGATACGTGAGGTTTATACCGTCGGGAGCTGCGTCAAGCCTGAGCCCGATCTCATGGTCGATGCCACTTCCGCCGGCGCCAAAGCCGGATTCGCAGTGTAGAGCTTAAGGTAAAACAAACTGAAAATAGCCCCCCTCTCAAAAGGGGGGCTATTTGTGTATATGAGGGTGTTGATCAAATAAGTTGATCTCTATGTCATGCTTGAGTCCCGGTGTTCCCGCAGCCCTGATCCGGGCCAGGCATCCGGCCGTGCTGAAGTATGTATTACTGGCGGTCGTCATTATTCGCATGCCAAAACTTCCTGTTAAGGTATAAAACTATGTATAAACCCAGATTATGGACCCGTGATTTCCTGTGTATAACACTCGTCCATTTCTTTTTTGCGCTGAATTTTTACCTGTTGGTGGTGCAAATCCCGCTATTCGCCATAGAAAGGTTCGATTCATCACCCAGCCAGGCCGGTCTGGCTTCCAGTATATTTGTAATCGGCGGTCTTATTACTCGCCTGCTTACCGGGAAATGGATTGAGCGGATCGGACGGAAAAAGACGCTCTTTGCCGGCCTGGTCACCGGTCTGATCATGACGCTGTTATATTTTACAATCGATAGTCCCGTCTTGCTGCTGCTGATCCGCTTTTTTCACGGCGCTACTTTCGGCGTAACCAGTACCGCATCAGGCACTATAGTCGGAGGAATTGTGCCTAAAGAAAGGCGTGGGGAAGGGATTGGTTATTTTGCCCTGAGCATTACCCTGGCTACAGCCATTGGTCCCTTCCTGGGAATGTTCCTGAACCGGTATGGCGCCTTCAATCTGGTTTTCCTTGTTTCTGCTGTTGCTGCCGCCGCCGGACTGGCTACCGCTTTCCTGCTTTCCGTACCCGAACTTCAGCTGAGCCGCAAAGAAACCGAAGAAATGAAGGGCTTCAAACTGAATAACATCCTGGAAACCAGCGTTATTCCCATCTCCATTATCTGTATGGGAGCCTGCTTTTGCTATTCCAGCGTTCTCTCTTTTCTGGCGGTTTATGCAAAAGAGATCAACCTGTCGGAAGCGGCCGGTTTCTTTTTCATTGTCTATGCCATTGTAATTTTCTTTTCCAGGCCGGTTGTGGGCAGGCTGTTCGATACCAGGGGTGAAAACCTGATCATGTATTCGGCCATCCTGGTACTGGCGGCCGGCATGCTGGTACTCAGCCGCGCCGGTCATTCCTCCACTCTTTTACTGGCTGGTGCCTTGATCGGACTGGGATACGGCTCGGTGCAGTCCAGCGGCCAGGCCATCTGTACGCGCCTGGTTCCCAAACACCGCCTGGGACTGGCCACATCCACCTTTTACATTTTTATCGATACAGGTGTAGCCATCGGGCCGTTTGTACTGGGGCTGTTTGTGCCCTTCATGGGCTACAGGGGCATTTACCTGGTGGTAGCCGGAATTGCGCTTGTCTTTGTGGGGCTGTATTATTTGTTGCACGGCAAGAAATCGAAGGCCTCTACCGCCAAAGGGGCATAATAGCCCGGACGATTTCAGGCAGCCGGAAAATTTCATTCTGTTATCCGGTTCAGAGTGCTACCCAGGTTCAAAAAGGTATAAAAAAAGGGGACTGCCTTGCGGTTGGAGGCACGCAGGGCAGTCCCC